>JBCCOX010000114.1:0-10226 GCA_039025155.1 Deinococcota bacterium
AATGAACACACGTGCGCCGCGTACGTTGGTGTCTATGACCAAATCACCTTGTAAGCCAGCTAAGCTGGTGTTCACTGCTTGACTACGACCACCCACAACCGAAAAGCCAACATCTGTTTCCTGATAGCCAGCTAAGCGGTAGCGAGCTTGGTAATTGCCTTCTTCTAGCGAAATGTTGCCCGTTGGGGTAACACCTACCAGTTGCCCATCCACAAAGACCTCTGCGCCACTTGGTGAACTGGTAAAGCTAACTGTCCCTGTACGAAGGATGGCACTAAGACCTGTCGAAATAGTGACTGTGCCACCACCTGCTAAATCCACCACGCGGCTAAACGACTCATAGCCACTTGCTTCAATGACTACCTCACGAGTACCCGCGCGTGCGCCGTAGCTTACCGGGGTTGTACCAACAAAGCGGCCATCTACAAAGACATCTGCACCTTGTGGGCTCGAGTCCACTCGAATGGTGCCAAAGCTAGGTGTTGGCGGCGTGCTACCCACATAAAACAAGGCCGTATCTGCAACCCAGTTTTCTGGGGCGATGGGTTCAATCACAATTGATAACTGGCGGGCAAAGTCTTCACCAGCATAAGTTCTGGACGCAAAGTTAGGGTCAGCCTCAAAACTCACCAGTTCGCGGGTGCTCAGGGGGTTGCGGCTAGCAACCGCAATGACTTTGTCTAGCCCTAGCGGACGGTCTACTGTAAAGCGGTAGTTAGCGTTACTAGGTGGGAAGGTTTTTGTTTCGCCAGCGCGCAAAAAGTTGCTGCGCCCAAAATCGTCAAGTTCATTGGGTAAAATTTGCGTCACTTCGCCGTTGCTGCGCACGTTGAACAAGTAGACATAGCTATCTTGAGTCACACTGACCGTAATAGTGATGGCTTCACCGGGTTGGTAACTCGGTGTGGCCTCACCAGATGCATCTTTGTTGACAAAGACATCTACTTCAAAGCTAGGCGCGGGATTAACAATAATGGACTTGGGGCTTACGACAATGCTACGACCTTGCGCAAAGACACTAGACACAAGCGCAAGTACTACAAGCATAGCGAGCCGTTTTGCAAAGATGTTGTTCACGACTTGTCCTCCTAAAATTTAGCTTTCATGATGCTACCATGAGTACCCTCAGGCCGCGTGAATGTGTGGTAAAGGCACGTTCACGCGCTCGAGTATTTGTTCATCATGCGGCCATCATTGCTCAAATGTCATTAGCTCTGCGTTACGGTAAGCGCTGTTGGCTGGGTCGGATTTGCTAACATACAAACCATTATGATCACTCCACATAAGCTTATTCAAGCTAAGCTGCTCACCAAACTCAACATGACCCGCACTGTAAGCTACAACATGACCTGTAGCCTCTTAGCGTTGCTGACACTACTGGCAACACCAGCACTAGCACAAGACTTGACGGCTGAGGAAGTGCTTCAAGAACTCGAGGCCGCTGCTAGCGCCACGAGCGACAGCCAATTTTTGCTCACCGGCGACATTCAAGATGCCGACGGCACCAGCTACGCGCTCGAGATTGACGTGCAACTCATTACCGACGAACAACTTGCTTACGTTTACATCATTCAGCCAGATGCTATTGCCGACAACTTTATTATCATCGACGATGACGTTGTCTATAACTATCAGTACCTTACCAACCAAGTGATCATTCTGAGTGCTAACGACCCTGATGCACTTGGTGGTCTGTTACCCAGTGACGCCAATGTAGGTGATGATGTTGCCAACGCTGAACGCGAGCTGGACATTCGCCTTGACCTGAACATGCTCTTTGAAGGCTGGCAGCCCGTTGTAGAAGGCTATACCGACACGCCTGAAGGTAGCGCTTATGTTGTCCGCTTTGACAATGTGTCTATGCAAGACGATGTCATCATTGATTACGTGCGCGCACACGTGCTCGACGGTAACTTGGAAACACAAATTTGGGCACCCTATCAACTGACGTTTTTTAGTATGGCTGAAGGTGTCAGTACACCTGAAGAAGATACCAATAGCCCGCTTGCCACGCTTATGTTTACTGAGTTTGAGACCAACGTTGGCTTAAATCCAGACGACCTACGCTACTTACCGCCAGACGCTGAACTTATTGACGAACGCTAACCAAACTGACGCACCGTCCCAAACTTGTCCCAAAAGCTGTACAATGGGCCTATCAAGGTGTAAAGTCACATTAGAAACTCCAAACATTGGCTTGTTGTATTGATATTTACGGGTCATCGGAAACAACAATGTGAGTATCGGCATTAAATATCAATTTATTGCAATGCTTGAGAGCCCGTCTGAAAAGGCTTCAAGTGACGATACTTCACTGCCAATCAAGTGCAACACTAGGCGTCTTTATCCAGAAGGATGCAATAGTGTACTAGCCAAGAAAACCTCAATTTGATGGTTTCAAAGACTTTTTTAGACAGCTTCTGATAGTTGTATTGGCATTTCAACCACAACAGTTTTCATTGACTGATACTGATGCCAAAGTCTTTGACGAAGAAACGGAACAACTTTGTGTAACGATAAAACACGCACATCACAGCAAATTCAGGCTGAGCTTAGCGGCTCAGCTACGAGTGCTACCCAAGAAGAGGTTCAGCGTGTTATTTTGACGCTCGCTGAACCTCTGGGCTTAACCGTGCAGTTTGCAACAGGCAAACGCCGCAGTGACGTTCTCACCATGCAACTGCAAGGTGACCGTCAGCGGGCAGTGGCGTTTTATGAACACGTCACCCGGGTGCTACCGAACTTAGCTATTGAGTTATTCAACGTCGGTGACCCTGAACAATTTGGCATGATTGCTGCGGTAGTCAATCCACACATGCCGAGTGCCGGGATTCACAATGAACGCCGCAAACATCACCCGCATAGCTACCTTGCCAAACGTGATTAAGCAAGCGCTTATACTAAATCGAAACAATAATGTCATAGCCTATAGCGTTAGCCGTAAGTATGGAGCTAGCTCCATACTTACCGAGCAGCGCGAGTACCAATCAACCAACTCAGTTTATAGCTCAATGTTTACGGATGTCGCTATAAATCGCCACCGGGTACACGCTCACGCGCGTTTTGCATAGCACGTTGTGCCACACAAAAATTACTTTAGTACTAGTCAGCTTCCAAAACAGCCTCAAAGCTAATGTCTGACTTGAGGCTCGAGGCCACTGAGCAATACTTAGTCATGCCCAATTCCACAAAGCGGTCAGCGGTTTTTTGGTCGAGTCCGGGCACGTTGAAGATATGCTTCGCATGAATATGCGTGTAGTAACGGGGAATGGTATCTGCCCGCTCGCCGGTAAGCTCGATTCGATACTCATAAAGCTCGAGGCGGCGTTTTTTAATCATTTCAGCAATATCAAACGCGGCGCAGCCGCCAACTGCATTCAGCAGTAAGTCCATCGGGTTCATGCCCGTTTTAGCGGTGCTAGCACCATCTATCATAATGCGCTGCTGGTCTGGGGTAATACCCACGTAGCGTTTCTCAGCAATTTGGTGCACAGTCGTTTGTTTTGGGGTAGTTTGTTTTGGGGGAGTTGTGTCAGCCATACCCTTACGCTATGACGCGCTTAGGAAACCGTATGTCAACAAGAAAACAGCCAGACGCTAGGTTGCAACACCATACTTACATGACGAAGCGGGCGTGGCGGCGCTGGGCTAAGCAAACGCGCCAAGGTTTACCCCTAGCACAGCGCAGTGCGGCTGTGTGTGACGTTTTGGCAAGCTCGAGCCTTATTCACACTGCAAACCACATTCTGGCATATTTACCCACACCGTTTGAACTTGATTTAAGGTCGTTGCTCGAGGCTTTACAACACCAAGGCAAGCGCATCTACTTAACGCGCACCTGGGCTGAGCACCGTCAGCTTAGCATTCACGATGTGACAGGGTTAGAGATGGATAGACTCGAGCGGCATCCCTTTGGGTATTTACAACCGCCACTGGATGCAGCCCTTGTTGACCCTAAGATAGTTGGGCTCATGCTGCTACCCGGACTATGTTTTGACCTAGCGGGTGCGCGCTTAGGGTACGGTATGGGGCATATTGACCGACTGCTAGCACGCACCCCCCGAGCACATAAAGTAGGCGTGGTTGCGCATGAGCTAGTTGTCAATCGGCTTCCCCAAGAAACAACGGACATCCGCATGGACGCCCTTGCTACAGATCAGCAGATACTTAACTGTATGAATTAGTCTTCTGGCTTAATCGCTAGGCGGCGGTCAGCACCTTCGCCAGTTGATTCACTGTATACACCTGCTTCGTCAGCAATTGCCATGTGAACAACACGCCGTTCAGCGGCAGACATGGGGTCAAGTTCCACCGCCATGCCCGTGCGGCGGACTTTATTGGCTAACTTTTTAGCAATATTGCGCAGTTTGTCGTCACGTCGGCGTTTGTAGCCGCCCACGTCAATGTTGACATGAACCCGCTCGCGGCTGTCACGGTTGATGACGGTGTTAGTAATGTACTCGAGCGCAGCTAAAGTACGCCCGCCCCGCCCAATAATTTTGCCTGCACTCCCGCCTTGAATGTCTACATAGACCTCATCTTCGTAAACAGCCCCCATTTCAACAGCAAACGCTGGATCAATGTTAAGCAGTACGTTGACCAAAAAAGATTCACAGCGTTCAGCAACCGTGCCCCCCGTAGGCACAAGGGGTTGCGCGAGACCGGCGGCCATCGCATCAGCCTCTACTAAGTCATCGTTAGGGTGTGCATCTTGATCTCGAGGTATCTCAAAGGACTCCTCTTGATCGTCCATATTGATACCAATGCCCTCGAGATATTGGTCTAAATCACTTGCCATAACTTATTATAGCCCTTCAACGTACAAATCTCCGTGTGTATTCACGGGTGTTCTCTAAAATGAATGTCATTGATACTAACATGCGGTTTACCAACATGACGCAACATCCGCTTATCCATTGAATCAGATTGGTCGAGACATAATGCGGAACGTCGTGCTATACCGATTCCGATTAAACACTTTATAAACCCCTGCGGGCTTTATGCCGTTTCCACCTGCATCAGTGACTATTTCTACACCTTGGTTGTCTCGCTAGCACTCGGAGCTAGGTGGGTTCATTCGTTAACGAATGAACCGGAAAGGTTATTACCTCAAACATCATGCCTTGATAACGGTGTCAACCTCAAAAAAGACTCGAGGTGCTAACTAACACCTCGAGCCAATACACCTTGATTAAAATTGAAACAAACAGGCTAAGTTGTAGCCGGTTGCGCGTTGACACTGCGCTGGATCAGGTACTGCTGGCCAACTTGAACCAACATAGAGGTTACTAAGTAAAGTGCCACTCCAGACGGAAAGTTAATGATAAAAAACACAAAAATCATATTGATCATGAGCTGCTGGCGCAGCGTTTCTTTGTTACCTTTGGCGCTGAGTAATGACTGACCAACCATAACACCTACATAAATAATGGGCAAAATATAAAATGGATCAGCTTGACCTAGGTCGGGAATCCACAAAAACCCTTGGTTAAACTCAAAGTTCATAAACACACGCCACAAAATAATAAATAGTGGCATCTGTAAAACCATAGGTAAACAGCCACCCATTGGGTTCACGCCAGCTTCTTGATAGAGCTTCATGGTTTCTTGGGTGAGTTTTTCGCGGTTGTTTTTATATTTTTCTTGAAGCGCCTTGAGTTTAGGCTGAATTTTTTGCATCCCAACCATTGACTTGGTTTGGGTGGCCATAAGCGGCCAAATGAGCACGCGGAAAAAGAGTGTCAGCAAAATAATGGATAAGCCCCAGCTACCAATCACGCGCTGAATAAGCTCGAGGATAAAAATAATCCCTAGTGATAGCCGCCCTAAAATGTTGGGAGTAAACAAACCGGGTAAATCTTTGTAGTCTTCTTGATGATAGCGCACAAGCTCATTAGGGCCGGTGTAAACTTGCAGGTTAAGCTCACTTGCACCCTCATTCAAAACTGCACCTAGACTGACAATGTCCGGTGGCAGATAGGTCGCTGTGTAACCACTTACAGCTTGCTCTGGACGCAAAATAATAGCTTGTCCAGTGTTGCGGTTATTATTTTGCAAAGACGCATAAAGAGGATCATCAATCGGTTGAGAAATTGGGTTGAGGGCAAACGTTGTGCCTTGACCAACTTTAACTACAGGTTCTTCTTGTCTGGCGATACCGGGAAAGGCGTAGCGAATCATCTCTACGTCAGTCACGGTTAAAGTGTCACTGGCTTCTGGTGTATCTGCGCCAGTATCTTCTGAGACTGACGTGTTCTCTTCGCTAGCGCTGTCCTCAGAAGGCGTATCTTGCGCAGTCGTTATTAGCGCGCTAGCATCTAGCGGACTAAGTTCAACAGAGACATCAAAGGTGTTACTCACTCCGCTGATTAAAATAGATTTGTTTACACTAAAAGGACCAACAACAAGTTCAAACTCGCCCAGTAAATCGGTACTGCTAATTTGATCCCAGCTTGAAGAAAGTACCTCAGGTTTTAGGTAAGTATCCCCCAACAAGAGTGCTCCACCCGGAATTGAAGCGCTCGCCGGAATTAAGTTTTGAGCTGCGGTGAGGTTGTAGTTACCATTTAAGTTTTGCCCACGCTGCTGCTTAACATAAATAGCTGCCAGCTCGCCCGCGTCGGTCACGAACAAATCCATACTTTTGGTGGTAATGAGCGTGAGCTCGTCTTGCTGACGCGCGCACCAAAACGAGCTGTCGGTAATACACAATTCAGCCAGACTGTCGCTAGCGTTGCGAAAATCTTCTACCGCAAACTCAGTAGCTGCAAAGGTGACTCTGGCAACTGCCAAAGTGCCCAGCGCCAATAAACTCAGCGCAACTGCGCTAGCTAACAAACGTGTAATACAAGGTTTCAACATTCCTCCGAGAGTGTAACAAGTAGCTGCTCACATACTTGTCTTGTATCAACATGGACCGCCTTCACTGAGTCTTGGTGTAGCGCTCACAGTTTGTGTGGCTGTGGGGGTTGATGCTCCAGTTGCCTCGAGCATGTCCTCGCCTACTTAAGCGTAGGGCACTATGAGCTACGAGGCTCGAGCAACTGACTTTTACAACAACTGACTCTTACAAAGTGCATACGCCAGACCAGCTTTGAGCTGCCAATAACTCGCTTTTGCAGCGTCTGGCTTTGCAATGATCATGAGGTCTACAGGGCTGTGCTTGGGAGGCTGCTCGAGCCAGAGTGCGTACAAGCCTTCGCGTAAGCGGCGGCGCACTTTGTTACGCACAACAGCATTGCCAACTTTTTTGCTCACCACAATCCCAACACGACTCACACGTTGAGATTGCCCCGTGCGTTTGTCAAGATAACGCTTGTCAAGACGAGGATCACGGCCAGCTTGCAGATAAGGCCGTTTACAAGGCAACCATCGCACGCTTACAAATTTGTGATGTCCACGGCGTCCTTTGCGCAAGCGAGCAAAAGCACGTTCGCCGCGCAGAGATATAAATCGTTGCGCGGCTTGTGTCACAAAAGCTTCGCTCAAGCGTCTTGCCTAGAAGCTGACCAGCTTAGAAGTTGGCATCTACGAGCCTAACTTCAAACCCTCAGCCTAGCAGCATTAGCTCAGTGGCGTGACTCGTCTGAGACGCTCAAACGGGTGCGACCTTTAGCCCGGCGGCGCTTCAAGATGTTGCGGCCCGCAGAGCTGCTCATGCGGGCACGAAACCCGTGAGTTTTAGCCCGTTTACGGCGATTGGGTTGATAGGTACGTTTCATACTAACTCCTAAAAAATATGCTTGACAGGTTCAGCGTAGCAGTTACTTCAAACCACTCACTCTAAACAAGACACTTTGTCAAACCCTAAGTGTTGGTTTGTAAAGGCTAATTTGTAAAGGCCAAGGGTTTAAGCTGGATAAGGGGGTCGCGCTTAAAGCTTGTGGTGATGCCGCACATTTAGCCTTAACACAGCCTTAATGAGGCTTCATTTCATTACGTTATGAATGGCTCGGGGTCAATGACTCGAGGCTGATGATCGCGTTCTACATCTGACTACGAGACAACTCCCAAAAGACTTTGAATTTTAGCACAGTTACAGGGCTGGGTGAACGTACTGCATCACCTCAGACATGATGAGCTCTCAGCGCTAACGCCCAAAGCGGCGCTGGCGCGCTTGAAAACTGCGAATAGCCCGCAAAAAATCGAGCTTGCGAAAACTAGGCCAAAACACGTCGCAAAAGTAAAACTCACTATATGCCGTTTGCCACAGTAAAAACCCGCTCATGCGCAGTTCGCCGCTGGTGCGAATGACAAAGTCTGGGTCGGGAAAGCCAGCTGTGTACAGGTGACTTTCGATGACCTCGCTCGCCAAGTCGCCAATGACCTGCTCGAGCGTCTCACCTTGCTCGAGCTTGGTGCGCAACCAACTTCGTACTGCGTGGGTAATTTCTTCGCGCCCACCGTAGCCAACAGCGATATTTAAAAACATTTTGTTGTAGTTGGCAGTCACTTGCTCGAGCTTGCGCAAGGCCTTCACCACGTGTTCAGGCATGCCTGCCAAATCGCCAATAATGGTGGTTTTGACCTGATACTTGTGTAGGTCGCCTTGCTCGGTTTGTTCAACGGCTTCACTGGCGAGCAAGTTCAAAATATGCTCGACCTCAGCTTGATCACGGTTTTGATTGTCGGTGCTAAACACCCATAAAGTAACGTGCTGAATCGCCAGTTCACGGCACCATGTAAGGACCTCGTGGACTTTTTCGGCACCCAAATCATGCCCGCGCGAGGTGTGCAGGCCCAAGCTTCTAGCAAAACGGCGGTTGCCATCTAAAATAAGCCCCACGTGATTTGGCATTTTACCTGCGTGAACAACCTCAGCAAAAAGCCGCCGCTCATAAAACCAGTAGAGTGGCTGGCTGATTCTGTGCCATAGGTGCAGGGCATGGCTTAAGCGAGACAAGCGTGACATAACTTGTAGTTTACCTGTAGTTGTCGTGTGTGGTTCAAGAATGTTCGGTAGCATAAGCACATCGCGGATGGCTTTAGGGTGCTTAAGTAGCATGATTAAGGTGATTTTTAGCTTGAGCATAGGTAGCTCGAGTTAAGCTTCACATCGTGACACGATAACCCTTACTTTGGTATCACACCATATGCGTTGGTCAATTGTGACGTTGTCATTTGTCATTTGCAACATCACCTAAACTGAAAGTGATTCACGTATCGTGCCATTGTCACGAGTTCACAAGTCGTATTGTAAAGATTAAGGCGTATTTTAAATATTAACGCCTAGACCTTAGCTGCGTAATTCCCACGTAAACCCCAGCACGGACTGACGCAGGTGAAAGCCAAGGGACTCGAGCACTTTACAGGCTGCCCGCTCGTCATCATGGGCGCGAGCAACCAACATGTGGACACTGTCGCGTTCAAAAGCTAAATCAATGCCGGCTTGCACCAAGCGCTTGCCAATACTGTGGCCGCGCGCTTCAGGAAGTATCCCAAAGTAAGCAATTTCTGCTTCATGAGGTTCTGTTTCGGGTGCTAGTGAAATCATCTCTAACTCTAAATGCCCAAGCAGCTTGGTGTGCTGTTCAGCCACTAAAAGCTGAACGCTGTTGTTTGCAAAGTGGGCTATCAACTCGTCGTCTGACCACGTGAGGCGGTCGTGCCAATCTTCGGTGGTATCTCGGTAGAGATCACGGTAGCAGGCAACGTCCAAGCGCGACGGATGGCTGTCGTTTGGGTCTGTTGACAAGCTGCGAATAAGCCGCAGCTTAACCTCTGGGTGATGCGTTAAGCGCTTGCGGTCTACAGCTTGGCCGTTCCGCTCGAGCTCGTACAGGTAGGTTGTCCGAAAAGCTTGCATTTTGGCCTGTCGCAGTACAGCTTGGGCGCGCTTATTTTCTTCGTCTATAAAAGCATCAATAAATTCGTAGTGGCGCTGAGGGGCAAACTTCAGCACGCGCTTGACCAAGTCGGCAACAGCGTCGGCGGGTGCGTCTTGCGTCATGACGGGGCCCTCAATCACGTGTTCGCCGTCTTCGCTCATCAAGTTGACAAAAGCAATGAGGTGACCGTCTTGCTCGAGCACAAAGGCTAGTGACTCGTGCTCGGGACTATCGTCGCCAAGTTCAAGCGCAAGTTCATCTACCGTGCGGCTGTCTGGGGCAAAGGTGCGCAAGCTTGGATCAGCATCGGCAGCTTCTAACAGCGCGATGAGGGCAGGGTAGTCTCGAGCGTCTAGGGGGCGTATCATGCTGCCTTCACTATACACAACCTTTCTAGGG
>JBCCOX010000115.1:0-10214 GCA_039025155.1 Deinococcota bacterium
GCCTTTGTGCCTGCCGTCAGTTTGTGGATTAGTAAGCAGTTGCTCGATGCCGTTGCCGAGGCTATTCAAACAGCTTCTGGCGAGCTGGCTAGGCTTGTGAGTTTACTTGCTTTGCAAGTGTTGGTCACGGCCTTAGCTGGGCTTGCTAGCGCGTCCCAAAACGCCAGCCGTGAACTTTTAGGTGACTCGCTACAAAACCGCATTAGCCGGGATATTTTGAGCAAAGCTAGCCAGCTTGATTTAGAAAGTTTTGAAACCCCAGACACCTACGACGCCCTGCAAAACGCCTACAACGAAGCGGGCTCGAGGCCCTTAGGTGTCCTCACCCAGCTTATTACGCTTGGTCAAGCGCTCATCACCTTGGGCTCGGTGGGCGCGCTAATGAGCCAACTGGGAGCTAGTGTTGTGCCCTTGGTACTCGTTGCAAGTGTGCCCAGCGTGTGGGTTAGCAGTCAGTTTGGCACAGCCAGTTACCGCATGCTCCGCCGCCGCGCCCCGGACGCCCGCGTGCAGAATTATCTAGGGCGACTGCTCACGCTAGATAACCTCGTCAAAGAAGTGCGCCTTTTTAACATTGAGCGCTATTTGCTTGACCGTTGGCAGTATTACTACCTCCACTTTCGCAAAGAATTTGCAGGGCTTATTCGCCGCCGCACGATTTGGAGTACCGCGGCCTCGCTCTTTTCAACGGGCATGATTGCCCTTGCCACCCTTACTGTACTGCGCCGGGCGGCTAACGGCCAGATGACCGTTGGGGATTTTTCGCTGTTTGTGGGCGGCATTAACCAGTTACAAGCGCAGTTTAACCGGCTTCTAAACGGCCTCTCGAGCATCTATCAGCACCTACTTTACATGCGCAACTTGTTTGAGTTTTTAGAACTGCCTAGCCGCGACTTAAACGCAGGCGAAACATGGCAAGGTGAGATTCACACCATCACCTTTGAAAACGTAGGCTTTCATTACCCACTAGCTGACCGCGACGTGCTTCAAGGTGTCTCTTTTGAAATTCGTAAGGGGCAATCTCTGGCGCTGGTTGGTCACAATGGTGCTGGTAAAACCACGCTGGTAAAACTGCTTACGCGCTTGTACGAACCCACTTCAGGCAAAATTCTGCTGAACGGGCAAGACGCCACACGCTACAGCCCGCGCAGTGTGCAACAAGCCATCAGCAGTATTTTTCAAGATTACGGGCGCTATCACTTAACGGTGCGTGAAAACGTGGGCTTAAGTGGACTCGCCAAGTCACAAGATGACCCCAACGCCATCATGGACAATGATTCTGCTATTGCTAGGGCTATGGGTCAAGGTGGTGCAGACACCTTTGTAGACGACCTCCCTCAACGAACAGAAACGTTGCTGAGCCGCTATTTTGAGGGCGGCGTTGACCTGTCTGGCGGGCAGTGGCAACGCTTGGCGCTGTCGCGGTTGTACTTTCGGGACGCATCGGTGCTGGTGTTTGATGAACCCACCGCCGCGCTCGACGCTGAAGCAGAGTTTGCCATCATTGAATCGTTGCGTGAACAAGCTGCTAGCCGCATTGTGCTGATTATTTCGCACAGGTTTAGCACCGTGCGACTTGCCGACACAATTGTGGTGCTGGAAGCTGGCAAAATTAGCGAACGCGGCTCCCACGCGGAACTTATGGCGGTTAATGGTACGTATGCACGGATGTTTTTGCTGCAAGCGCAGGGGTATCGGGATTAGCCAATGTGCCTGCAAATGTGCCTGCAGTAGTATCTTTAGACGATTGCAAAAAGGGTTTAGTTAGCGATGTCAGCATTGGAAAGCATCATCAATAAGAGTCACGCACTTGAGATGAGCCCACCTTGATGACGCAAATGTCAAAGGTGACGCAAATGTCAAAGTCCTAATTGCGTTGATAAACCTATCGCCTCACGCAAATTTAGATGCCAACTGCGTAAGTCCTAATCAATTTGAAATAGCAACACACAGAAAGCTGATAAAACTCTCGAGGACGCTAAGGTGTTGATGCTCGAGTCATAGGCACTTTCTTCAAATCAATTCAATGTTAAACTAAATTGGCATCATCATCTTAATTAACTCTATTTGAGGGATGATATTGCAGTAAACCTATTGTATTGAGGTCGATTATGCCTACTCATTACCAAGGCAGTCCCGTTGCTAAACGCGCGCTAGACGTTTACATTAAGCTCGACCGAGCAGCCGGAGCGGTCTCGAGCCGCATCAATGCCCACCTAGCTGATTATTCGTTGACAGTGAGTCAGTTTGGGGTGCTCGAGGCACTTTATCATTTAGGGCACTTGCGTCAAAAAGACCTCGCCCAAAAAATCCTCAAATCTACTGGCAACATCACCTTAGTGATTGATAATCTGGTGAAGCGCAACTTGGTGACCCGCAAACGGGACAAACGCGACCGCCGAGCCATTTACATTCATTTAACGGAGGCAGGTAAAGCGCTCATTGACAACATATTTCCGAAACATGTGGCGATTGTCGAAGCGGAAATGAACGTCCTAAGCCCTGCTGAACAAGATGAGTTAGCGCGTCTGTGTCGCAAACTGGGTTTACAACAAGCATGAGTCATCAAGTTGATGCGTTGCTTACCAAGATCACGACATGGGCGCAAGAGCAGCCTAATGTAGTGGCCTTGGCACTGGTTGGGTCGTATGCTAACGGTACAGCTCGCCCTGACTCTGACGTTGACCTTGTACTCGTCTGTGAACAGCCATCTTTATGATTAGATGACACTCACTGGATAGATCAGTTTGGTGAGGTTGTGAGTGTGAAGCATGGGGATTACGGGCTTGTGCAGTCTAAACACGTTCAGTATCAACTTGCGACTGAAATGGGGATGCTCGAGCTTGAATTTGGCATCACCAGTACCGCGTGGACAGCCGTAAATCCACCTGACCGTGCCACCTGCCGCTGCGTATTGGACGGGCTGCGCGCGTTGTATGACCCAGATCATCAACTATCTAGACTGAACGATGTTTGCTTAGAAACGTCTTTAGATTAGGAACACCTGCTACCTTACACTGAATGACATTCACAAGACATTTACAATGACATTCACAATGACATTCACATGGGCAAACTGTGAACGGCCTAGGTGCTATGGCGCGCACGTTGACTAACCCCACGTGCTAGGCTAAATAA
The DNA here is from genome assembly GCA_039025155.1 of Deinococcota bacterium. Lineage (GTDB taxonomy): Bacteria > Deinococcota > Deinococci > Deinococcales > Trueperaceae > JBCCBI01. The sequence continues at coordinate 3,139 of JBCCOX010000115.1, forward strand.
TCTGCAAGCATCAGTCTAGCTAGGTGCTTAAGAAGAAGTCATGACCCATTGTGAGCTATTTTGTGAGCTGACTGCTAATGATGTCAGCATTGTATGCCCCGAACTTGGTATCTCAAACTTAGTACCCGAACTTAGTACCCTGAAATCCCAATACACCTCGGGGGTATTAAGATACACTGTTAGTTCACCGCGTCGTAAGGTGACAGCGCTATTCTGATGACTATCTAAACATGCCACCATAGCTAGCGTAAGCTGCGTTCTAGACAATTAAGCTAAGCATTTGAGATGATAATAGTAGCATGAGCAGGTTACATCAGCACGTTAGTGACAGTTGAATATACGTAGACTATAAAAGATTGACTTGGAGACGACATGGAAAGCACGACACTTTTTTTACACAAATATCAAAATACACTTGCTGATATTTTTAATGGTGAAGGTTACGCTGAGGATATGGGCACAGAGCGCGGTATTCCGGGTAAGTTTTTGCACGATCTGTGGAAGGCAAGACCTATGTCGGCGTTTATCCCTACCTCACATGGGGGTCGTGGTGGGCATATTCATGAAGCACTTGGCGTGCTCGAGGCGTGTGCTTATCACTCACTGCCGCTATCACTTATGTTTGGGATTAACTGCGCGTTGTTTTTACAACCCATTGCCAAGTTCGGTAGCAACGCCATTAAAACAAATGTCTTTCGGAACTTTTTAACTAAGCCAACCTTAGGCGGGCTTATGATTACCGAGCCAAGTTACGGTACAGATGCCCTCAACATGCAGACCAGCTATATCTCGAGGTCTGTAGACATCTCGAGGTCTGTAGACGCGCAGTCAAATGCATCTGACTATCAGCTTTCTGGGGTTAAACACTGGGCTGGCATGACTGGGCAAGCAGATTATTGGCTTATTGCTGCCCGCGAGCGGACAGATGACGGCAAGCTCCTGCGTGACATCAGCTTGTTTGTTTGCGACCAGCACGAGCGCGAGCAGCACATTCAGGTGGATGAGCAATTTAAAGCGCTAGGGCTTTACCTGATTGGTTACGGGCGTAACTTAGTTGATGCTGTTGTGCCCGGTGTCAACAAGCTTGTCCCCGAGCACTCTGGCGTGCGCATGCTTATGTCTGTACTGCGCCGTAGCCGCTTGCAATTTGGCGGCATGGCGATGGGCTTTTTAAAACGCCTAAGTGACGAAGCGCTAAGCCACAGCCAAGCGCGCTCTGTAGGTAAAAAAGCACTGTTTGCTTATGATCAAGTGCAAGCGCGAATTGGGCGTATTCAGGCCATGACCACAGTCTGTGCTGCGATGTGTATGTATGCCAGTAAGCAAGCTGGGCTAGCGGTGAACATCAACGAGCAAGAGGTCTCTGCCAATGTGCTTAAAGCCGTCGTGACCGACTACATGCAAGAGGCATCGCAGTCGCTGCTGCAATTGGTTGGTGCAGCCGGCTACAAGTTGACTCATGTCGCTGGGCGCAGTGTCATTGACAGCCGCCCGTTCCAAATTTTTGAGGGCTCCAATGACGTGCTCTACCAACAAATTTGTAACTTTGTACTAGGTAAAGCCCGCAAAGCTAAAGCAGCGTCGCTAGGTGCGTATTTAGCTGGCTCAGAGTGGCAGCGGGGTATGTCAGCACTGGGCAAATCGCTGTTTGACTTCCGGGTAGATGAACCCCTGAGCCAACGCAAACAGGTTGCTTTGGGGCAGTTTTTGGGGCGCGCTATCAGCGCGGAATGGCTGGTGGGGTTAGCGGATGCTGGCTACCGAGCTGATCTCATAGAGGCTGCTTTTGTATCTTTACGCGAAGAATTAGTTAACCTGCGCTCGAGCGTCACCAACAGTCACAGTGTGCCCGTAATAGAAGACTTTAGTGACAAACGCACCTGGCTCGAGGTACTGCAGCCTGAACCTGAGCTTGTCTAAACTAAACGCATCTTACAAACCTAATAACACCGCCTCGAGTCCTGTGTTAGAGGTAGCTCGAGGCGATGCTTCAATTCTGCAGGTTGAATTGCCTACAACTCAGCGGCGAAACACATACACTGCCCCGCCACCATCATCTAGCGCAGCAACTAAGAGCGCGCCATCAGCAAGGGCAACGGTGCTGCCAAAGCGAGCGCTTTCGGGTACGTTTGTGCCTGTCACAAGTTCTTGGTTAGTTGGCTCGCCTGTGTCAAATACGGTGACGGTTTGCGTGTCGGTTGTGCCCACGGCAGCGGTGTTAGTTTCTAGCGCCACAGCACTTACTTGATTAAATGCCTCCGATGTTTGGGTTAGGCTTGTCAGGTCAACTAGGTAACTTGTGGTGCTATCTGCAATGATAGCTATATCTCCTGAGATAGCCAGCGAAGTTCCGTAGCGTGCATCCGCAGTTGGGGTAGGTGCGGTGAGTTTGCCAATTTGGGTTATACCTGCTGGGCTAACGTCAAGCACATAGACTGCGCCTGCGTTGCCATTGGCATTGGTGGTTGCTACCAAAGCTGTGCTACCCGCCATCACTATCACGCGCCCAAAAAGATCACCGGAGGTTGCATCGGCAGGTGTAAATTGGTCAAGTTCTTGCCAATCACCATTAATGTTTTGGAACAAGTACACGCTGCCCCTGTTGTTATCACTACTTAAAGCAGACACCAGCAGTAAGTTACCGCTTAATGCTACAGCCTCCCCAAAGCGGTCCACCTCAGCACCATTGCTTGCCGTGAGTTTAGCCGTTTGTTGAAACGTACCCGCGTTGTCTTCAAAGACATACACCGCGCCTGCGTTGCGGGCGACATCGTCATCAAACACTGCACCTACAGCGAGGGTCGTGTTAGTGAGGGCAAGTGAGCGCCCAAAAAAGTCGGTGATTTCTATCTCGGTAGGGCGTAAGGTTTCCCTGCTCGTATACGTATTTCCGTTCGTCTGATACATATACACACGCCCCAGACCATCATCTTCACGGAAACTGCTCACGGCCAACAGATTGCCAAATGTTGTAAGGCGTTCGCCAAAAGCATCTCCGACGGTCGGGGTAGGTGCAAGGCGTTGGCGTTGGCTGAATGCTGGAACGTCTTCGGTGCTAGTTTGTAAGTCTCCTAAATTGAGCTCTGTACCAATGTTGGGCAAATCAGCACCGTTGAAGCCAGCGACCTCGAGGTCCTCTGGTGGATTCCCGTCAAATAACTCGTTAATGCGGTTTAAAAGGTCTTCGAGGCTTTCGTTTTCCCCGCGCGTAACCCGTGGTACGGGTACATCAATCAGGGCAAGGGTCATCTCAAAACTGAGCGGGCTGCCGTCACAAGGGTAGCGAACTGCCAAGGTAACAGTGCCTTGCTCACCGTTGGCAATGGCCCGACCAGAGCTGCTACTTCTGGCAACAAAGCCGTAATTCAGCGCTGTATAACCCGTGAAAGCGTCATTCAAAAAGCCTTGAACTTGGCTAACCTCAGCGGCTGTATAGCCCTGTAGGTCAGCACCTTCTGGGTTAATGACAACGCTGCCATCTGCCAGTTGTTGTTGATGGGTGGGGATGATGGCTTGGTAGGCTGCTGGGTCGCTAAGTGCCCCACTATTATCACGTAGATTGCGGATGGCAGTCCCGCCGACGGATTCAGGTGCGTTGCTTGCGTACAAGCTGAAGTTATTCAGCGTGTCTCCCGTGCGGTTAATGACCGTGGCTCTAGTGCTTACATAACACATGCCGTTTACGCTAAAAAAGTCTGATACGAAGTCTCTAAACGCCAGACCTTCGGTAATAAGTTGTTGCAGGTCTATGCCAGCTTCACTCACGCTAACATCAGCAATGCCGAGTAAGTTGACGGTTGGCTGTTCAGGTTCAGGTGAACGCACTATCGAGTTACAAGCTGCTAGTAGCAGCAAAAGTACACTTGCCAGCAGAGCAGATGTACGTGCGTAACGAGTTGATGTGTGTCTATTGTGTCGCCAGTTAGACCATAAATAATGGCTTAAAGAAGCTATCTTGATATATTTAAGAGTTGTCTTGTGATGCTTTAATGGTTTCATCACACCCTCCTCAGGCTTACTGTACACAAGTTGGCTGCTGAGCTGTGTCAGGATGTGCTTGCAATAGGTGCTATAAACCTGCAGAATTATGAAATCGTTTGAAAAATGTATGTTGTAATAGCAGAAATTGAAGTTGGATGGTCTCGAGCTGTCTTGGGTTAAGTGCGTTATCTCATCAAGCTGAGACGCTAGGTGGTTTCACCAATGGAGTTGCTGCGTTACAGTAAAGATATTTTGCGTCTGAAAATATATATTGCATCCAGACAATTTTCATTCATCTAAGGGGTCAAGGCTTGATGAAACGGCGTCAACGCTTAGGCTGGTTATAGTGATTCTTATGGATACCTCGAGCTTACAAGATGGTGTCACAACAACAGACAATACTCAGCAACTTACTGATGGTTTATACATTCAGCTCTTTAGCATTCACGGGCTTATTCGCGCTCATAACTTAGAGCTTGGCCGCGACGCTGACACAGGCGGCCAAACCAAGTATATGATTGAACTTGCCCAAGCCCTAGGTGATGACCCCAGAGTTGCCCAAGTTGACCTGTTTACCCGCTTAATTGACGACAAGCGTGTCTCAGACGACTATGCACAACCTATAGAGACCATTAACGAACGAGCTCGTATCGTGCGCATTCCCTGCGGGGGCAAAACCTACAAACGCAAAGAACTCCTTTGGGACAGTCTCGACGAATTTGTTGATAAAACCTTGCGCTTTATCCGCAGTGAAAAACTTTCACCAGATGTTGTTCACGGCCATTATGCAGATGGCGGCTACGTAGCGGCAGAACTCGCAGGCTTTTTGGGCGCGCCACTGGTATTTACGGGTCACTCGCTAGGGCGCAACAAGGTGCAAGTCCTCGAAGAAAATGCTGGCTTAAGCTACAACGACATCAACAAGCACTATCATATCGAGCGGCGGGTGGCAGTTGAAGAAGACATCCTCCGCAACGCAGATATGGTCATTGCCAGCACCAATCACGAAGTTGCCAAAGGCTACGAACTCTACGAGTCTCACAAAAGTGCGCACTACAAGGTGATTCCGCCGGGGGTTAACATTGACAAGTTTTATCCCTATTATCACGATGACGAACCGCGTGAGCGTAGTGAAGCGGTCATGCAAGCTCGAGTCAAAATGCGCGATGAGATTAACCGCTTCCTCAACAACCCCAATAAACCCATTATCTTAGCGGTGAGCCGCCCCGATAAACGCAAAAATATTGGCGGTTTGGTGACAGCTTACGGGCTCGACAAAGAATTACAGTCCATTGCTAACTTAGCTATTTTTGCAGGTGTGCGCAAAGACATTCAAGACATGGACGATAACGAGAGGGACGTACTCACTGAGCTTCTCTTACTCATGGACAAGTACGACCTCTACGGCAACTTAGCACTGCCCAAAAAACACGATCCCAGTACCGAAATTCCCGCACTTTACCGCTTGGCTGCCTCAACAGGTGGGGTGTTTATTAACCCCGCCTTGGTTGAGAATTTTGGGATTACCATCATTGAGGCAAGTTCGTCGGGCTTACCTGTGGTGTCCACCGATCACGGCGGCCCGCAGGATATTATTGCCAATTGTCAGAGCGGTATTTTGATTAACTCACGTGATGCAGAGGATATTCAGCAAGCGCTGAAAAAAATCCTCACCGACAAAGAGTTATGGCGCGAGTACTCCAACAACGGCGTCAACGGCGTGCGTGACCACTATGCGTGGGAAGCTCACGCAGATAGCTATTTGCGGGCAATAAGCGCCATTTTAGACGAGGCTGATAGTAGCTCCGTCAAGCGCGCACCACGCAGCGGGCAAAAGCTGATTCAAGACGACTATTTGTTGATTAGTGATGTAGACGATACGCTCATTAGCAGCGACGTGATGGGCAATCCCCAAGAAAACGATGACGTGACCCGCGGGTTAGACGAACTGCGCGAGTTACTAAGTCACCGTGGCAATTTGGGGTTCGGACTTGCCACTGGGCGCTCCTTGGAGTTGGTTAAAGACGTGCTTGCAAGCCACAACTTGCCGCAGCCCGACGTGGTGATTTCGTCGGTTGGGTCAGAAATTTATTATGGTGAACGCTTGCGCCCAGATCACGGCTATGCCAAGCACATCAGCTATCAGTGGAAACCTCATAAGATTCGCAGGGTGCTAGCCGAGCTTGACTTTTTGGAACCGCAAGAAGAAAACACCCAGCGCCCTTACAAAATTAGTTATTACCTCGAAGACGTTCATGGGCGCTTGGACTACGTGCGCAGCCAGCTTGCTGAGGCAAAGTTGCGGCATACCCTGATTTACTCGAGGGGGCAATTTTTAGACATTCTGCCGCAGCGCGCATCTAAGGGGAAAGCCATTCGCTACCTCAGCTACAAGTGGAGCATTGACCCCAAGCATATTGCGGTGGCTGGCGATTCTGGCAACGACGAAGAAATGTTGCGTGGGCGTTTTAGGGGTATTGTTGTAGGGAATTATAGCGAGGAGCTCGAGGGTTTGCGTGGGCAACGCGCCGTGTACTTTGCAAATGCTACCTATGTACAAGGCATTTTAGAAGGCTTGCGTCACTACAAGTTTATCGATTGAGACAAGCTGTAATCGTATGTAGTCCCTAGGGGTGATGACCTCGAGTAGCTCATGCAGCGAGAGCAACCTCAGAGATAGCTGTTGAATTTGGGAGTCTACAAGCAATAACTTCATAGGGGAGATGTGCTATCTCCCGAGCGTCACCTGTTTTGCAGCTAAGCACCCTGTAAGTTAAGCACCTTGTAATACCAAATCCGGTTGATTCCCGAAGGAATCAACCCCTGCCGGAGCAGGTAAGATACACTACGAAATCCGCGCTGGACGGGATGATGCCTTTAGGCATTATTCGGGATATAAGCGGATTTCGTATAAGTTAAGCACCCTGCAACGACGCCGCTGACGCACTCGCCAAACTGTAATTTTCCCGCTGCTGCAAGTTCACAGGGCACTGTAAGGGCAACACAATCCTAAAAAGCGCGCCGCCTTTGGCGTGGTTGCCTGCAGTAATGCGCCCGCCGTGAAGCTCAACAATGCTCTTTGAAATCGACAAACC
>JBCCOX010000116.1:0-10198 GCA_039025155.1 Deinococcota bacterium
CGCAGCGGACGAAAAGATTAACTCGGCTACCCGCAGTCAGTTTCGGTCGGTTGCCGAAGCAACTGGGCGCAATGTGCGTGTCGCTGAGGCGATGGTGGACCAACGCATTGAAATTCCGGGGCTGTCTACCAACGAAGAACTGGTCACGCTCACGCCTGCTCAAGCCGTCGAGTTTGATATTGCCGATTTAGAGGCGAATAGCGTAAATGACGCCCTCGAGCAACTTGGTTACGCTGGCGTCCCAATTGAACGATTAGAGATGAGTACCTTAGAACGCACAGGCACCTTTTTAACCTCACCCATCGTGGCAGCTGCATTGCTTGCCATCGGCGTTATTGGTTTGGTGGTAGAGTTTTTTACACCCGGCTTGGGCTTGCCCGGTGGCATCGGCGTATTGGCGCTACTGCTCTTTTTTAGCGGCGCGTTCATCGCCACACCTGCGACTAACGTAGACGTTGCCATTGCGGCTGTGGGCATTTTGCTAATTGCTGCAGAGTTATTTATTATTCCCGGGTTTGGTATTGCAGGCATTTTGGGCATTGCTGCGTTGGGATTTTCATTGTTTCGCATCTTTGAAGGTGATGCTGTGAATGTGATTGCGTACAGCACGGTGTTTACGGGAGTACTTTTGGTACTCGCCCTGTGGCTTTTACCCAACGCCCGCTTAACTGGATTTTTGACATTATCAACGCGACTCACTGGCTCAGGCAATCCACCAGACTTAGGTCCAGCTATGACAAACCCTGCGGGAGCAACCTCAGCGCATAGCTTGTTACACAAAACGGGTGTGGCGCTGACTGATTTACGTCCGGCTGGCGTGGCTGTGTTTGAAAATACTCGAGTGGATGTCGTGACTGAAGGCGACTACATTTCTGCGGGAAGTGACATTGTGGTCTACGAAGTGCATGGTAACCGTGTGGTGGTGCGGCAAGCTGCGGCTGAAGCCTGAGTGAACTGGCTCGAGCGTAAGCCGCTCTCCAATTCAACGCTGTCTGTAGCGTATACTAGGCCCCATCGCGAAACCTATATTTACATATAACTATAGCCTCAAACTCGTTCATGACATCTTTTCTATAATGTTATTGAAGGCTACAAGCGTCAATGTTAAGCATCACCCTCATTTACTGACACATCACATACACACATTAGCTACTATGGTGTATCACAAGCTGATTAACTACCAAGTTGATTAACTACCAAGTTGATTAACTACAATGCAACAAGCTTACTTACAAGCATCACTTCATACCTTGCGGAGGACTAAGCTATGCAACCCATTATTATTGCTGTCATTGTCATCGTTTTTTTATTTGTCTTTTTTAACTTCATTCCTGTTGGTCTGTGGATTTCGGCGATTTCTGCGGGTGTGCGCGTGCAGCTCACCAGTCTTATTGGGATGCGCTTGCGCCGAGTGCCGCCTGCAAGAATCATTTTGCCGCTCATTAAAGCCGACAAAGCCGGCATTATGGTGCAACGGGATCAACTCGAGGCTCACTTTCTAGCCGGCGGTAATGTCGATAGAGTTGTGGACGCACTCGTGGCTGCTGACAAAGCTAGCATCGAACTACCTATTGACCGTGCTGCTGCCATCGACCTAGCTGGGCGGGACGAGCTAGACGCGGTGAAGGTATCAGTGAACCCGCGTGTAATTGAAACACCCCGTGTGGCAGCGGTTGCTAAAGACGGTATTCAGCTTATTAGCGTGGCTAGGGTCACCGTGCGCGCCAACCTCGACCGTTTGGTTGGGGGTGCAGGTGAAGACACCATCATCGCCCGCGTTGGCGAGGGCATTGTGAGTTCGATTGGTTCATCTGAAACGCACGCGACCGTGCTCGAAAATCCTGATGTCATCTCTAAAACCGTGCTTAGAAAAGGTCTGGACGCTGGTACTGCTTTTGAGATTTTGTCCATTGACATTGCCGACGTAGACGTAGGTAAAAACATCGGGGCCATTTTGCAAACCGATCAAGCTGAGGCAGACAAAAACGTCGCCCAAGCAAAAGCGGAAGAACGCCGCGCCATGGCGGTCGCCATTGAGCAAGAAAACCGCGCCCAAGTTGAAGCCATGCGCGCCCGAGTCGTCGAAGCTGAGGCTGAAGTCCCCCGGGCCATGGCGTCTGCACTGCGTGAAGGTAAACTGGGTGTGATGGACTACTACAACCTCGAGAACATCCAGTCAGACACGCGCATGCGCGGCAATATCGCCACTGCGACCGAAGGCAGTGATGATGAAAGTTAACTGCGCTAGCACAACCAACTAAGGGGAACCCGCGTGGATTTTTTTGAAGTCCTCATCTTTATTGCATTTTTTGTCTTTCCAGTTGTGGCCCGCATTATGCGGGCGCGGGGTCGGGCTAGTAACCGCCGCCCCAACCGCCCGCCAGCACGCCCGCCTACTCAACCGGGCACATCGCAGCAGCCTCAACAACCTACAACAAGCGGTCAAAGTAGCCAAGCTGATGACTTGCGTAAACGGCTCGAGGAAGCCCGTAAGCGGGTTATTGAAGCACAGCAAGCTAATCAGCCCCAGACGTTAAGCCGGCCGCAACCGAGCACACCTGCACCTAGCTCAGCAGAGGTTTTGTTACCTGCCCCGTCTAAGCAAAGTTCAGGGTCAGGCTCGAGCCAATCTGGAGGCTTACTAAGCCCACCTAGTACCCAACCCATTGAAGGATATGGTACTAGCTTGGAAGGTAAGACGGTACGTGGCTACGGCACAAGTCTGGAAGGTAAGACTGTGCGCGGTTACGGCACGAGTCTCGAGTCAACAACACGCAGCCAAGCTCGAGCTGGCCTCACCTCTACAAGCCAATCTAGCGGACAGTTACAAGTTAGTCGCAAACGTCGTCGCCGTATTCCGCTTAATGTCGATGGCAAATCTTTGATTCAAGGCATCATTTGGCGTGAGGTTCTCAGCGAACCCGTCAGCAAACGCAAGCGCCCAAGTGACCGCCCCTATCATTACTAATTCACAAAAATCTTAAAAGGAGAACGCTATAGCAACTCCCACAACCAGTACCGTAACCTTAAAATTACGCAGTCCCCAAGAAGCTATGTCCTTGTTTGGACAAAATGACGAAACCCTCAAACTCATCAAACGCAGTTTGGCAGCCAATGTGCTGGCTAGGGGCGATGAGCTGAGGTTATCAGGCACTAAAAACGATGTCGCTGAAGCTGAACGTACCTTTAAGCACTTGCTGGATACAATTCGCAAAGGTGATGACATCAGCCTAACAGATATTGAGCGTGGTACCTTGTTTGAAGACCCTGTAACCTCTGAAAATAACGACGCTGTTGCCAGCTTGCCGCGCCGCGCGAGGCCCAAAACGCCGGGACAACGCCGCTATGTAAGCGCGATTGCCAAAAGTGAAATCACCTTTGGCATTGGCCCTGCTGGTACGGGTAAAACCTACTTAGCTATTGCCATGGCCGTGCAGGCACTTAAAAACAAGCAGGTCAAACGCATTATCCTCACCCGTCCAGCGGTGGAGGCTGGCGAAAAACTAGGCTTTTTGCCCGGCGATTTGCAAGCCAAAATTGACCCCTACTTGCGTCCCCTCTACGATGCCCTCTACGACATGATGGACAACGAGCGCATTGAGCAGTACCTAGAAAGCGGCGTGATTGAGGTTGCCCCCCTTGCCTTCATGCGCGGGCGTACCTTAAATGATGCCTTCATTATTTTGGACGAAGCGCAAAACACCACCGGCGAACAGATGAAGATGTTTCTCACGCGCATGGGCTTTAACGGTCGCGTGGTCGTCACTGGCGACATCACCCAAACCGACTTACCGCGCAGTGTGACAAGTGGGTTGAGTGTGTCTGAGCGCATTCTCAAACGCATTGAGGGGATTAGCTTTGTGTACTTTAATGAGGCTGATGTTGTACGTCACCCACTGGTTGCGAAGATTATTAAAGCTTATGATTCCCAGCAGGCAAAGCAAGACGCAAACTCTGCTGGCAGTGATGCGGCATAACTATCAATTGGGTGTCTTAATCAAATGCCAGATGCGCAGAAACCGTTCTTTTTAGAGCAAGATAAGTATGTTGAGCACTTCAAGCCGATATATGAAAAGATTATTGATCCAAAGCAGCTTATCCAGTTTGCAATATCACTTCCTTTTTTATTGCGATTAGATGATGGTGCCATCATTTCTTTTGAGGGTGAAGGAAGTATAGCTACACTCATATTCCATACTTTCAATATTAACGAGGGCATTGCTGATGAGATAAACGGTGAATCGATTACAACTTTACCATCTTCAAAAACCCGAGTTGAAATGGTTGCCGCAAGGGAAAGAGAGCTTAGTTCTGATACAGAATCTGAGCTCTCGGACATCTTCAATTGGTTATTAACGAAACTCAACCTAGTTATTCGTTCATACATAATCGTTAAAAAAGACATTAATGCTTATCCCGTATCACGCGAAAAACTCTTTCCAACTACGATTTATCGTATTATCCAGCTCCCTGAATTTTCTTGCCCAACCGGTTTGCTAATTCTGAATATGCACTTCCCTTACGAGTCTAAGCCAATTCCAATTGAGCAACAAGAGAAGGTCATGTGGTTTGCCAACGTTCTTGACCAAGGTTGGAATCCATTTTTGAACTCTGAGGAGTTTGCACTTGATGCAAAACGAGAATTCAGCATAGGGAACTATGGCAATACCATAATTCATATGCAGACGAGCATTGAAACATTCTTGTCAACACTGTATGTGCAATGTAGGGTGCTAGAAAATATCTCGATTGAAGATGCCATTCTGGAGCGTGAAAACATATCATTTATAGGAATGGTCAAGCGAGAATTCGCAACGAGGATTGGTGGGAGCTGGAACATAAATGACAATACTTCAACTCTAGGAGCCTGGTACAATACAACCTATTCACTAAGAAATCGCGTAGCCCATGGAGGATACCGCCCCAGTTACCATGAAGCTTTGAATGCTTTAACGGCAGCTATCAATCTCAAAAAAGACATTATAGATCGCATTCAGAAGCTTCAGAAGCAATATACAGACATCAAAAAATTCTTCGTCTTTGGAAATGAAAGTATTTAAGTGAGCTAATAGATTTTTTCACAAGAATTGGATGATACTCCTTTTACTTAAGGATGGATAGGCTCGAGCATCCATGAATAACGACATACAAACCACAAATAGTGTCTCAAATAGCATCGACGTCATTGATGAGACAGGCCAATGTAGCCACGCAACTTACGTAGCTAAGTGCCTTACTCAACTCATGAACGACCTTGGCCTCGAGGGGCGTGAATTAACCTTGGTCTTTGTTGATGACGCGATGGTTCAGACGCTCAACCGTGACCATCGGCAGGTTGATGCCCCTACAGATGTGCTTTCTTATCCAACCAGTGAACCGGAAGATGTGAGTATGCCCACCATTTCCCACCTCGGTGACATTATTATAAGTGTGGACACAGCCGCCGCCCAAGCGCAGACTGCTGGACACAGCCTCAGCACAGAGCTGCTCATTTTGGCAGCTCACGGGCTAACCCACTTACTTGGCTACGATCATCCCACGGAGGACGAGTGGCACATCTTCAGGAACCATCAAAAACGCATTCTCGACCTCGCTCCCTAGGGCCGCAGCGCCTTAAACGGGCGTTTAGCTACGCCTTTGCGGGTCTTGCCCAAGCGTGGCGTAGTGAAGCTAATTTACGCATTGAGGTTTGGGTTGGCTTAGCGGCTATAACACTTGCTGTAATGCTAGATGCTAACCTTGTCGCGGTGATATTGACGACCATGCTGGTACTCGCTTGCGAGCTGTTTAACAGTGCGCTCGAGGCTGTCATCGACATGGTCATGCCCACCTACCACCCACTTGCCAAACGTGCTAAAGACATTGCTGCAGGTGCTGTGCTACTTGTTTCGCTAGGCGCTATTGCAGTGGGCTTGCTAGTGTTTGTACCACCTTTATGGGAACTGATTAGCAATTAACTTGGTAATACTAAGCCAGCTACGCTACTCCAAGCTGTGCTGCTGCCATGTTTGTGCCTTGGACTCGAGCTTCAATCTTCGCAAATGCAATATTGCGCGCAGTGACGATGTCATCCCCAAAGGGCGAATAACCACAGTCATCGGTTGTGCCCAGTTGTGCCAACGGAATATGCTTAGCGGCAGCTAGCACACGGTCACACACGGTCTCAGCAGATTCCACTTCTTCATTGACAACGTCAATCACCCCTATAAAAATACGTTGATGCGGCTTGAGATGGTCAGCAATGGAGCGCAGTGCGTGGTCAGGTTGGGTTTCACTGGCCATCTGCACGTAAAAGTTGCCGACATCCAGCGTCATTAAGAGCGGAATAAGCTCGTTGTAAGCTACATCGGCACTGTGGGTTGAATCTTGATCGCCACCAGGGCAGGTGTGTACGCCTATGCGCTGCCGTTCTTCTGGGCTGAAATGAGATAGTACACGGTTATTCAGCTCAATAAACTGCCGTAACAGGTCTTTTGAAGGGTCGAGTTTAATCGCCAAACGACCTTCAGTAAAATCAATTTGCACATTATGGGCACCATTATCGAAACAACTGCGGATGTCTGCAACAGCATGGTTGACGAGGTCATCTATAAACTGAGCCTGTGGATATCCGTCAATGCCTTCTGCTGGATAAAGTAACGAAAGTGCAGAAGCTGAAATAACAGCCTGTTTTAAGGGTTTCGATGCATATTTTGTGGCCCGCGGTAGGTAGGTTCCTGCATAAACGCCGTACTCAAAAGGGCCGGCTGTAAGCTTGGGTAGTTGGCGCGTGTGTCCGTCTTCAAATGGGATGACGACACCGTCGTCGGCTAAATTGTTTAACCCAGCTAGTGGATAGGTGACAAAACTTGGTTTAGTCTGCTCACCGTCAGAGATAATCGGGGAGCCCGTTGCTTCAAACTCGCTAATGGTGTCCCGTACTGCCTCATCAAAAAGTCTGTCCATGGTTTCTGCCGAGATAACTCCAGCTGCAAATTCACGCATAGCATCTTGTAAATCACGCGGTCTAGGAATGCTGCCAATGGGTTCAGTTGGAATAGGCATAAATTAGCTCCTTTATAGTTGAGCGTGTGCAACGTTGAGCGTGCTTATGGTGTAACAGTGAGCAGACAAGATGACGTCATCATCATGAGCCAGTAGGACAAATATACATCGCAAATTGTGATTTAGAGCATACTGACAGCTCGAGATACGCTATGACCTAACCCTTTTGTAACATACACACTTACTGAGCAATACATAACAACTACCCTAGAGCATGTACCGCAAACTCACAAAGATGATTTTTTAGGTGTGGGTTGATACTTTATTATCTAGGAGAACCATGACCTTAGACGATGTCCCTCAAGATTTATTAAAAGCGGCTCGAGCCGCACGCGCACGCGCTTACGTACCCTACTCGCAGTTTGCAGTAGGATCAGCCCTACGCACAAACAAGGGCACCGTTTTTGCAGGTTGTAACGTTGAAAACGCTGCTTACGGCCTCTCGCGCTGTGCCGAGCAGTCCGCTGTTTTGGCCATGGTAAACGCAGGTGAAACCATCATTGATGAAATACTGGTCATTGGCGATCATGTTGAGCCGGTGTCTCCCTGTGGGGCCTGCCGGCAGATTATCTGGGAATTTGGCAAAGATACAACTGTTTACATGCTGAGTGAGGCTGGTGAGGTTGCGGTGCTTAGCAGCCGTGAGCTATTACCTTTGGGGTTTATCCTTAACTCTTAAGTACCAAACTTAGCGCTTACTTTCCTGACTTGTTCGGGTTGCTAGCTTAATTGTTAGCGAGGTCATCTGACTCATCGTTTGAGCTACTAAAAATATCGCTCGAGTTTGGCCATTCAAACCACGTGTCATCTAAAAAGCTGTCATTGAACTCGAGTTGCGCTTTGGCAGCCAAGCGTTCACGTTTAATAAGCTCAGCAGGGCGAAGCGGAGCAGTTTCTGGCCGCGTTTGGTCTTCTGGGTTTTCGGCTGCTTGGCTCGCGTCCCAAGTGGGATCAGGGGCGTCTTGCACGTCAGCAGCAACCGCGCTGTCAGCATCGCTATAAGACGACTCTGTATAAGACGACTCTACATAAAAAGCCAGAGGAACTTGGTCGGTGCTGGGGGGTTCATCTGCAACATAGTACTCATCTGTGTCTGTAGGTTCATCTGTGTTTGGGGTGTCAGTGTCAGTATCAGCGCTAGTGTCAGCGTCAGTATTGGTGTCAACATCTGTGTCGGTGTTAACGTGCTGAACTGGTGTGTCTTGCTCGAGCAAAGCCGCAACTACTTGCGGCACATCTTGGGCTGTATCTGACTGGCTCACAGCTACGCTGGTCACTTGATTCAAGTGGTCAAGACTTTCGTGGTCAGGGTTTTCATGGTTAAGGTTTTCATGGTCGCGTTCAGCCTCAGCCGCAACCTGAGAGGGAACTACAGCCTCAACGTGACTGAGGTTATCTCTGCGATTATCTTGAGAGTTATCGTCATCTTGGTGATCCTCTTGGTGGTCACTGTGAATGACTTCGTGCGCTGCTTCGATTGTGTCATGTGGTGCTAGTTGGGGGGCTCGAGGTGCATCATCATCTAGCTTGAGGTCGTTCTTAATATCGGTTTTGATGTCGTCAGCAGTGCTGTCAGCACTCACGTGCTGCGCTAATCCGGATGCTTGTGGCATCAACACGGCTGCAGACGCTGGACGCAAGCGCACCTCTCCAGCAGGTGCAATAAGACCAGATGCCACAGCGGGCTTTAACCGTGACCCTGTTAAAGGCTCGGCTGTTAAAGTCTCGGTTGTTTCGAGCGTTGTTTCGAGCGTTGTTTCGGGTGCTGTTTCAGGAGATGAGCTTGATGCTGTTAGCGCATCTGATGCTTCAGCAGCTTCTAACTGCGAGCTAAGCGCGTCTTCTACGGCATCACTAAGGTTGTTTGGAGAGGCACCCGGTGGCATGGCTGGGGGTACGTCCGTTTGTTGTGCTCGCCGTGCTTGTTGCCTAGCTAGTCCTCGAGTGGTGTTGTTAGATACCCTGCTAGACACCTGCCCACGCGACGCCCGCCCAATAGCAGGCCGTGGTTGAGGAAGTTGCGGCGACGCCCCCAGCGCTGCTGACGCCAAGGGGCTCGTAGCTGCTTGCTGTCTAGTAAACGCTTGGGGATTTTGCTGGAATCTTTGCGGGCGTGTGCGTTTAGCAGGCCGCAAAAGTTGCCCTACTGAACCAATAAGCATAAACACAAAGCCTACTGCAGCCACAATCAGCCAGCCGTCATGGCGTACCGCTGAGCGGATTTCAGGGAGCACACCTTGGGCTAGGGCCGCGCGCTGCATACCAAAACTATCTGCAATAACATCTATAACGGGCACGCTAGGCTCGCGGCTCGAGAAAGCCCACGGGCTTGGCTCTGCTGTCACAGCGCGCCAACCTGTTTCTGTAAAAGGGTCGTAACTGCCCACCATGCCAAACACACTAAAACGCTCGGGCATAGTGATGTTTGTGTGTACCCGCAGGACATTCCCATGCAGCTCGAGGCGCGCGCCCACAAGCTCAGTTACGTTACTGGGCAAGGCTTGGTCGGTGGCTCGGTAGACTTCAAATTCGTCACCTGTGATCCGAAACGCATAGTTCCAACGTTGCCCAGCAGCTAGGTTCATGTTAGACCCGGGCAAAAGTGCGGTTTGTCCGCTGCTGTGGGTACTCAGGTAAATTTCAATAATAGGAAATGAAAACCCGTTGGGCAGTTGCCAAGGGTTGGTGAGTTGCCCCATCGTCAGCTCAAACCCAAAGCTAGCTTCGTCCAGCACGTCAATATGTTGCACATCAAAAATACCCGGCGCGCGAAATTCCACGGCTGTGGGCGGCGTTAAGTTGCCCTGTCCAATGGCATCGCCTTGGGGGTCGGCAACCGAAAGGAGTGCTGTGAGAAGTAAAACTGGGGTCACGCTTTTAATTCAACCACGTTTGGCGGTCTATAGCTGTGACCTTTTGAAATTTGGATAAGCCAGCGTGCCAATAGTTCTGAATCGTGTTGGGCGTGTAAGCCCGAACTGAGCACGTCTAGCTCGTCTACGGCGAGTCTGCGGGCCTTAAACGGTGCCATGTCAAAATCCACCAATTCAGCGCCTTCAGCACGGTAGCGCTCGAGCCTACTGCCATCTACCGGTGTGCTGTTGACCACAACCCGGTCTGGAAACCGCCCGGCGTGCTTAGCAAGAACCTCAAC
>JBCCOX010000117.1:0-10175 GCA_039025155.1 Deinococcota bacterium
GAACTGATTGCCCCCGAACTGGTTGAAGTGCTTTTAACCCTTGGCAGCATGGACCGGGTGCTGCTGTTTCGTGCGCTTCCCAAAGACTTAGCTGCCGATGTGTTCTCGTTTTTGGAAGCAGATGATCGGGACGAGTTACTAGCTGCACTGACCGACCAAGAAGTCACGCACCTGCTAGCAGAGCTCGAGCCAGATGAGCGCACCGAGTTGCTAGGCGAACTGCCCGGGCAAGTCACCCAGCGCTTGCTTAACTTTTTAAGCCCAGATGACCTCAAAGAAGCCCGCCAACTGCTGGGCTACCCCGAAGAAAGTGTGGGCCGGCTCATGACGCCCGACTATGTCGCCGTGCGGCCCGAGTGGACGGTCGCACGGACGCTCACCCACATTCGCACCAAAGCCAAAGACAACTACACCTCAGACATGATTTACGTTCACGACAAACGCTGGCAACTCATTGACGCACTACCTTTAAAACGCTTTATCATCGCCAGCCCAGAGCAAACCGTTGAAGACTTGCTAGATTATTCGTTTGTTGCCATAAGTGCTTATGAAGACCGCGAGGAAGCTGTCAAATTAATTCAACGCTACGACCGTCTAGCGCTGCCCGTTGTTGACTCAGCAGGTATTCTCATTGGTGTGGTGACAGTAGACGATGTCTTTGACGTTGCCGAAGAAGAAGTCACCGAAGACTTTCAACTTTCTGCTGCGGTTGTGCCCTTTCAAACAGGTTACTGGCAAACGAGCATTTGGCGACTCTACCGCAGCCGGGTGGGTTGGTTGGCTGCACTGGTATTGGTCAGTTTGGTGTCCTCTGGGGTGATGGCAGCGTTTGAAGATATTTTAGAGCAAGCCGTGGCGCTCAGCTTTTTTATTCCCTTGCTCATTGGGGCTGCGGGAAATACCGGCTCACAGTCAGCTACGCTTATGATTCGCGCCATCGGCACGGGAGATGTCGCGTTGGGGCAGTGGTGGCGCGCGCTAGCACGTGAACTTGTGGTGGGCTTGTCGTTGGGAACATCGCTTGGTTTGTTAGCATTTACCTTGGGTATTGCTAGAGAAGGCGTCGCCATCGGCTTAATAGTGGCACTCAGCATGCTAGCGATGCTCTTCATTACCAATTTACTGGGTATGTCACTCCCGTTTTTGCTGATTCGCTTTAACCTTGACCCAGCAAGTGCAAGTGGCCCGTTAGTAGCATCTATTGCAGATGCCATCGGCTTACTCGTGTATTTTTCAATTGCTGGACAGGTATTGCAGATGTTTCAAGCGGGAACCTTACCGTGATAAAATAATAAATTACTGTAAGCTCACGGGGCTAGCTTTGCAACTGTGAGCAAGCTCTGAACGCACTCGACAGACTTCCCGTGCACGACCCGACATTACGACTGTCACTACACCATCAGCATCGTAATCAGTATCGTAAATGCTAATGGCAAAGGTGGTTGTGGTGTCAGCAAGCACACCTCTGAGGAAGTTGGGGCGGCAAAGGTGTTAGAAAGTTCCATGACATCATCTTTTAAGCTCCCCAAATCTTTTAAGCTACCCAAGTTGAGTGTTCATCAAAAGCACATTGCTTAAACCCATGTTCAGAGCACATTTAGAGGAGTTGTTATGGCAGAATCTAAAACCTATGCGTATGACTTAAACGTCATCTTGGACCCGAGCCTAGACGAAGGCCGGGTTAACACTGAAAAAGACACCATCGCCGCCCAAATTGAGCGGGTAGGTGGTAGCGTGGTCGGTATTGATGAGTGGGGCAACCGCAGACTTGCTTATCCTATTCGTAAGTTGAACGATGGCTACTACATTATTTATAAGCTCGAGCTTCCCGGCAACGCCCCCCGGCAGATTGAAGATGCCCTCAAGTTACGCGATAACATTATGCGCGTGCTCATCACCCGTGAACGCCCCGAGTGGCGCACCCGTAAAGTGCGCGAACGCAGTAGCGCAAGCGCTTAAGCACGCGGACTTAAAGATCGCGTATCGCCACCTATGATAGATACATCCACAGCAACCTTTGTTTATGACCCCAGTACTTATAAGCTAAGTACTTCTGATTTGAGGAGAGACTAATGGCGAGAGGATTTAACAGCGTTCACCTAGTTGGTACCGTTACCCAAAAACCAGAATTACGCTACACGACCAGCGGGCTAGCCATTTTAGACATTAACTTGGCTGGTACGGATCAAGTTCTAGGTGATGACGGGCAAACCCGCGAATTAACGTGGTATCACCGCACAACTGTGTTTGCCAAACAAGCTGAGGTACTTGCAGATAGGCTCGAGGAAGGCGCACCTATTTTTGTAGACGCCCGTCTCAACCACCGCAGTTGGGAAGACCCCAACGGGCAGCGCCGCAGCTCGTTAGATTTGCGTGCAATTCGCATTGATGTGTTGGGCTTTGGCCCACGCGGTAGCGACCCCACTGCAGCCGACGCCCGCGGACAAGCGCGCCTCAAAAATGCCCTTAACAGCGTGACGGTGATTGGCAACTTAACCCGCGACGCTGAACTGCGCTACACCCCCAACGGCAACGCTGTGACCCGTTTAAGCATGGCCATTAACGAGCAATACCGTGACCGTAGCGGGCAAGACCAAGAAAGCACCCACTACGTGGACGTGCAAGTTTGGCGCGACCTAGCTGAAGCCTGCAGTGAACTTAAAAAAGGCGATCCTATTCTGGCAGTTGGTCGTTTTGTGACCGATAGCTGGACCGATAACGACGGCAACAAACGCTATCAAAACCGTATTGAAGGCACGCGCTTAGAGTTTTTACAACGGGCGGATGGCGCAAGTCGTCAAGCTGCTGCACCACAAGCTGCTAGCCCAGCCGCAAGTCCCGCGCCCAGTACACCGCGTCCGGCAGCAAATTTAGATATTGATGAGGAATTTCCTCCTGAAGAAGATTTACCGTTTTAAGTTGCTATCATTCTTATAAGTGAGAAGGAGTGACTGCAGTTAAGACGTATACATCAGCAATGTACTAGAACTTCATATCAAGGCATCGCTGACGACACTTTAAACATTTACTCTTGTGAGGACAACGATGAACATTATTTTGTTAGAACCTGTCAGTAACCTTGGTGAGGCAGGCGAGATTGTTCGGGTTAAACCCGGTTACGCCCGTAATTACCTTGTTCCTAACGGTCTTGGACTACCTGCGACCAAAGCTAATCAAGCTGAGCTAGACGCCCGCCTCGAGCAACGCGCCCGCCAACTCGCTGAGCGCAAAGCAGATGCTGAGCGCCTCAAAGAGATGCTTGGTGAAGAACCTAGCGTAGAAATTAGCGTGCGCGCTGGTGAAGACCGTATTTATGGCTCCGTAGGTAACAAAGACGTTGCAACTGCCATTCAAGCTGCCTTTGATATTGAAATTGACCGCCGCAAGCTTGATCTGACCCACCCGATCAAAAATATCGGTGAGTACACGATTACCTACAAACCGCACCCAGATGTGCCCATTGATGTGTTGGTGAAGGTAGTAGCAGAAGCTGAGTAAGTTGAGCTGATAGCTTCAATTATATAGTTCGTAATGGTAATGATGAACTCCTCGAGCCTCGAGGGGTTCTTTTTTTTGATAATCTCGGTGAAGGGGTGAAATGGAAATTTTATCAGACACACCTTATGCTCACACTAATGCATGTATCACGACATCGTGAAGTTGCCAATAGTCTCAGTAAACTCTCTTTGTTGACAACGCCATCCAGTGTGATATTACCGCGTGTATCAACATTTACATCTAGCAGTACCCAATAGACACGTCATAGACTTTAGTTGCAAGACGACATTCAATGTTGTAGACATCATCCAGATACATTATCCAGATATATTGACGTTTGATAGAGAGCTAGCTGATGATGTCTAGGAGGATGGCATGAGCAAACGATTTGAAGGTAAGACGGCTGTAGTAACAGGCAGCGGGCGTGGTATTGGTGAGTCTATTGCGGTTCGGCTAGCTAGTGAAGGTGCCAATATCGTCGTTAATGACCTCAAGTACAACGAAGACGCTGAAAAAACCATGCAGGCTATCAAAGATGCTGGCACACAAGCTCACTTTGTCGCGGCAGATGTCAGCAACGTTGAACAAATTGAAGGCGTGATTGCTGAAGGTATTGAGACCTTTGGACAACTTGACATTTTAGTGAACAACGCGGGCATCACCCGTAAAGCGCCCTTTTGGGAAGTTACTGAAGCCCAGTACGATTTGGTCATGAACGTCAACCTCAAAGGCGCTTTTTTTGCAGCGCAGGCGATGACCAAGCATCTGCTTGAAACTAAGCGCCCCGGACGCATCATCAACATTAGCTCGGTGCATGAAGACTTACCGTTTGCTAACTTCACCTCGTATTGCCTATCTAAAGGTGGTATGCAAATGCTCACCCGCAATTTAGCAGTGGAGCTAGGTAACTTTGACATCACCGTGAACGGCGTGGCACCGGGGGCCATTCGCACACCCATCAACGACGATTTGATGGAGCAACCTGAACTTCTCAGAACGCTGCGTGAAAACATCTCGCTTGGACGTATGGGCAAACCCAAAGAGGTCGCCAGCGTGGTTGCCTTTTTAGCATCAGAGGAAGCGTCTTACGTAACAGGTGCAACCTACTTTGTTGATGGCGGCCTCACCTGGCATTATGAAGAGCAATAGAACATTACGAAGAGCAATAGGAAGAAATGAAGATAAAGACCTGCTAAACAAAGGGTTAAGGTTGACTGACAACTGCCACGCAAACAGGTGTCAGTAGCGAGGTTAAGCTAATGAGCATGGAGTATCATATTTGTTTATCCTTGGTGAAGCTATCCTTAGTACAAGTACGTCGTGTGATGACTTGGAGTGTGATGTTAGCTGTAAGCGCGTTGAGTTTTGCAAATTTACCTGCCGATGCGCTTGATCCTAACCCTAACAACCTCAGCACGGCTGATATTATGGGCATTAGCTGCCCAGAACGAGAGATTGATACGAGTAATTTAAGCCCAGAGCGGCTCGAGTGGCTCGAGCGCAGTGCTCGCTACCGCGAAATGTTACCCCTTTACTTTGCACGTGTTCCCGCAACGCCTGAGCAAGCGTTACTCATGCCTGTTGAAGGGCGGCGGGTGAGCGAAATTGCAGATACCTATCTGGCACCACGGGGTGGCGGTCGCCGCCATGAAGGGCAAGACGTCTTTGCACCTATTGGCACGCCCATCTACCCAGCCGCGCCCGGTTACGTGTACCGCATTGGCGATAACCCCTTGGGCGGTATGACTGTGACCGTGGTGGGTGCTGCAGGTTGGCGTTTTTACTATGCCCACTTATCTGCGTATGCAGACGACCTTGAAGAAGGTCAGCAGGTAGATGTAGACACCCTGCTTGGCTACGTTGGCAACACGGGCAACGCCCGCACAACCCCACCCCACTTGCACTTTGGTGTCTACACAGGTACATATGAAAGCTGTGAATGGAACGCCATTGACCCTTTGCCGTTACTTGTGAACCGCAACTGGTGAGCTTATCGTTTAGCCAGCATCTCTACAATATCTGAAAAGTGCAACATCTGAAAAGTATTGCCAGACTTCACACCAATGCACATCCATACGCCAGTATCAGAAGCATCATGCACTGCACTTAGTGGGTTAAAGTGAGTAGGTTTGAGCTAGAACGTTAAACGTTAAACGCTGATGACGTGGTAAACCCTGTATAACCAACTCACGTACACCCA
The DNA here is from genome assembly GCA_039025155.1 of Deinococcota bacterium. Taxonomy (GTDB): domain Bacteria; phylum Deinococcota; class Deinococci; order Deinococcales; family Trueperaceae; genus JBCCBI01. The sequence goes on from JBCCOX010000117.1 coordinate 5,699, forward strand.
ACTAAAGGAGATGATGATGGCAGATGCACAGGCAGATATTGGGGTTATTGGCCTAGCGGTCATGGGGCAAAACCTCATTTTGAATATGAACGACCACGGCTTTAAGGTCGCTGTTTACAACCGCACAACCTCTAAAGTAGATGACTTCATGGCAGATGAAGCCAAAGATACCGAGATTGTTGGCGCGCAGTCACTAGAAGAATTTGTGGGGTCGCTCAAACGCCCCCGTCGGGTCATGCTGATGATTAAAGCAGGTAAACCCGTGGATGCCACTATTGAGCAACTTATACCTTTGCTTGAAGAAGGTGACATCATTATTGATGGCGGTAACTCCAACTACGAAGATTCGATGAGGCGTACTAAGATGCTCGAGGAAAAAGGCCTACGCTTCCTCGGCACAGGTGTCTCCGGTGGTGAAGAAGGCGCCCGCTTTGGTCCGTCAATTATGCCCGGCGGTAGCCCAGATGCCTGGGAGTACGTTAAACCCATCTTCCAAGGCATTGCTGCCAAAGTGGATGACGTTCCCTGTTGCGACTGGGTGGGCGAAAACGGCGCAGGTCACTACGTCAAAATGGTTCACAACGGCATCGAATACGGCGACATGCAAATCATCGCTGAAGCATATGACCTTATGAGCACGGGCCTAGGTATGAGCAACGCTGCCATGCATGAGGTATTTGGGCGTTGGAACAAAGGCAAGTTAGATTCCTACCTTATTGAAATCACCACTGACATCCTCGGCTATCAAGAAGATGGTGAATACCTCATTGATGTCATTTTGGATGCCGCCGGGCAAAAAGGCACAGGTCGTTGGACGGCTGTATCGTCTTTAGATATGGGTATTCCACTCACGCTGATTAGTGAGGCTGTAGCCGCCCGCTCGCTATCTGCCCTTAAAGATGAACGCATGCAAGTTACTAACCATTTGAGCAGTCCGGGTACACGCTTTGATGGTGACAAAGAGGCCTTTGTCAATGACCTCGAGGACGCTGTCTATGCCTCTAAAATTGTGTCTTATGCGCAAGGTTACATGCTCATGCGAGCTGCTGCTGAAGCTTACGACTGGAACCTCAACTACGGCGGACTCGCGCTTATGTGGCGCGGGGGTTGCATCATCCGCTCGGTGTTTTTAAACAATATTAAAGACGCCTACGACCGCGACCCCAACCTTGTTAACTTGCTTGTTGACCCCTACTTTCAAGATGCTATTGCGAACGCGCAAGCAGCGTGGCGGCGAGTGATTGCCAAAGCTGTGGAACTGGGTATTGCTGTGCCTGCCATGTCTGCAGCACTGTCGTTCTATGACGGTTACAGACGTGGGCGCTTACCTGCCAACATGATTCAAGCCCAACGTGACTACTTTGGCGCGCACACTTACGAACGCACCGACAAACCTCGTGGCGAGTACTTCCACACCAACTGGACGGGTACAGGCGGTGATGTAAGCTCGAGCTCCTACGACGCCTAGACTAAGTTCATCAGTTGCCGAGCATCAACAGCTTAACCTATGAGCATGTTGATGCTCTTTTTTATGACGATTTATGCTGAGGGAAGTTTGGGTGTAGAGTGACACTAACATTCTATGCCCGAGGAGGCTTGTATGGATACCTCATCTGTTTTTACCAACTTACCCGAACTACCTTTAGAGGCGTGGGAAGCCAGCAAACGCACGCTCAACTTGTACTGCCAGATTGTTGGCAAGGTGCGTTTGGGACTGCACCCACGCTTAAACCACTGGTGGCACGCAACGCTGTATGTCTCACCTAGGGGACTTACTACCCAAGCCATTCCCTTAAAAGATGGGCTTATTGACCTCGAGTTTGACTTGGTCGACCACTTACTTGTTATCCGCAGTACGTCCGGTAGTAAAGAGGTCATCAAGTTAGAGAACGGCCTCTCGATAGCAAGGTTTTATGAGGCTGTCATGACTAGCTTGGGTAAGTTGGGCGTTCACGTAAATATCCTCGCCAAACCCTACGACCCGGACAAAGTAGGTAGCGACATCCCATTTGCAGAAGATGATACAAACGCCAGCTACGACCCGGAATTTGTGACCCACTACTGGCATATTCTCACGTGGATTGATGCTGTTTTTCGGGAGTTTAAGGGTAAATTTTACGGCAAAAGCACACCTGTGCACTTATTTTGGCACTCATTTGACCTTACCTACACGCGCTTTTCAGGCAAAGCTGCACCGCTCGAGGGTGGCTCCAAGGTTGACAAAGAAGCCTACTCCCACGAAGTGATTTCGTTTGGGTTTTGGCCCGGGGATAGCAGCGTGCCTGCACCAGCGTTTTATTCGTACACCTACCCTGAACCAGAAGGCTTACGGACGATGCCTTTACGCCCGAGTGAAGCGACTTGGGTGGGTGACGCTAGCGCGATGGCAATACTCATGTACGACGATGTGAGGCAGGCGGACAGTCCGAAAGAGGCCTTGCTCGAGTTCCTGCAGAGCGCCTACCTTGCAGGTGCAACTCGAGCAAATTGGGACATTGCCGCGCTCGAGCACGTATAAATCCCATTACTAATCAACTAAGCAGTTGCACTCACCATCTGTTCAATACGTCCTAACGCCGTTTGAATGTTTTCCGTACTCGTCGCATAACTCAACCGGGCTTGACCGGGCGCATGAAAATCTGTACCGGGAACAACACCCACATGAGCTTGCTCGAGCAACATCACCGCAGCCTCGTACTCATCTTTGTGAATGGGCGTAAGGTCGGCCATCACATAAAACGCACCTTTAGGCGTAGGCGTAGTGAGTCCTAAACGGTTTAGTCCACTAACCAATAAATCCCGACGTTCTATGTAGGCTTTTTTCGTCATCTCAATAAACGCCGTTGTCTTCTCGTGTTCGTTGAGTGCGGCAACGACTGCATACTGTGCGAGCGCGTTCGCGCCACTTGTCACCTGCCCTTGTAAACGTGTCATCAGTGAAATGAGCTTGCGCGGACCAATCCCGTAGCCAATCCGCCATCCTGTGAGTGCATAGGCCTTACTCGCCCCATGAATAATGAGCGTACGCTCGGGGTAAAACTGGGCAGCAGCCGTAAACGTACCATCGTAAATAAGATGTTCATAGAGGTCGTCGGTAAAGAGCCACAGGTCGTGTTCCTCAGCGAGATCAGCAATGGCTTTCACAACTTCTGGTGGATAAACCGCGCCCGTAGGATTACATGGCGAGTTGATGGTAATCACCTTCGTTTTAGGAGTAATGGCAGCGCGGATAGCCTCTGGATCAGGCACAAAGCCGTTGCTAGCAGGTGCGTGAACGGGGACAAAACGACCACCTGCTAAGCCGATTTGCGCTTCGTAGGACACCCAGCAGGGCGTGGGGACAATGACCTCATCCCCCGGCTCGAGCACGCTCATGTAGGCGTTGTACAAAACCTGCTTACCCCCAGTTGACACACTCACCTGCTCAGGGGTGTACTCGAGGTTGTTTTCGCGCTTAAACTTAGCGACCACAGCCTCACGTAGTTCAAACGTCCCAGCTGGCGCGGTGTATTTGGTGATGCCCTTGGCAATGGCTTCTCTGGCAGCATCCAACACATGCTCAGGCGGTTGAAAGTCCGGCTCACCGGCAGTCATGGCGATAACATCAATGCCGTTACGGCGCATCTCGCCAGCTTTAGTATTAAATGCAACCGTGCTCGAGGGCTTCAGACCTTCAATTAACGATGAAAAACTGGGCATAGTGTGCCTCCTCCTGTAGGTATCATCTCTATAGGTATCATCTTGCGAAACAAAGTTTATGCAAAAGTGAGGCAAGTGTATCATGCAAGCTTCAAGATATTAGAGGGCGACCACATCAAAAAGAAGTTGATTCATATCACCGTTGACGAGCTGCGCGGTATGCTCAGAACATGAGTCAAGACCAAACGTTAAACGTTAACAACCTCGTCATTGATATGGACGGTGTCTTGTGGCACGGCGATACGGCTGTACCCGGCATTGGCGACTGCCTTCGTAAGATTCAAGACCTTGGCATCGGCGTGGCGCTCGCCTCCAACAATTCCACCAAAACGGCGGCTCAAATGGAAGCCAAACTGGCGCATATGGGTATTAACTTGGACTTACAATACGTGGTGACCTCGGCGAATGCCACTGTCAGCTACTTGCAAGATAACTACCCACACGCAACCCGTGCCTACGTAATTGGCGAAGACGGTTTACATGATGCTGTGCAGCAAGCTGGTTTACAGGTTGTTTCTGTTGATGAGGTGCGTGAGCTAGCTGAGGCAGGTAACTTGACATCAGTGGATGCCGTTGTGGGAGGCTTGGCTCGAGGTCTGACCTACGACCTACTCGCAATGGGCGGGTTACTCGTGCGTGCTGGCGTGCCGTTCATTGCGTCCAATGTTGATGCATCTTTTCCGTCTGAACTGGGACAACTTCCCGGTGCAGGTGCGGTTTTAGATGTGGTGAGTACAGCATCCGGTGTGAAGCCTATTGTGGTTGGCAAACCCGAGCA
>JBCCOX010000118.1:0-10094 GCA_039025155.1 Deinococcota bacterium
ACTGGCAACATGGTGTCAACTTCCGCGAACAACCCGGCGTCATGGATCACGTCCAACACTACGCGAAGTTACTTCAAGAGGAAAAACTCTTACTCGGTGGACCGTTTACAGATGCTGACACTGGCGGCATGATGATTGCTACGGGCGATATGTCTCGTGATGAGCTCGAGGCTTTTGCCGCAGACGACCCTGCCGTCCAAAGTAACCTCCTCACCTTTGAAATCAAAACTTGGTACATTGCCATGGCAGAAGAAAGCTGAAAGACATTAGCCTCAGTTCATAGCTAGACAAGAGAATGGCATGGTGCGATGACTGATTTTTTAAGGTAAAATAACCTCGTGAAAGCTACCACGACGTTCTCCTTAAAAGACCAACTGTTTAACAAAGATAAAGTTGCGTATTTAGCTGAGCTGTTTCAGACAGCATATCCGCAGTTTCCAGCAGATGCGTTTGTAAAGGATGTTGTGGATGCGTTTCCAGAGCTCGAGCTAAAACAGCGCATCACCCACATCACCGAGCAGCTGCGAACGTGTTTGCCAGATGATTATTCGGACGCGCTTGCAATCATCTTGCAAGCCCTGCCGCCAGAACTTGACCCAAGCAAAAAAGATGATGATTTTGGCGATTTTATTACTGCGCCTTTGTCGAACTATGTGGCGCTCTATGGCTGTGAGGCTGAGTATTTAGAGCTGTCGCTGGACGCGCTCAAAGCCATCACCAAGCGGTTTTCGGCTGAGGACGCCATCCGCTATTTTATCAACGCATTTCCAGATGAAACCTTGGCCTTTTTGAAGGCTTGTGCGCAAGATGCCAATTACCACGTGCGACGGCTTGCTAGTGAAGGTAGCCGGCCTAAACTGCCGTGGGCGCAAAAGTTAATGACGGAGTACACGTGGCCGCTCGAGTTGCTTGACCTTCTCTATGCAGACAGCACCCGTTACGTGACCCGCTCGGTGGCGAATCATCTCAACGACCTCAGCAAGCTTGACCCAGATCTTGTGCTGGTAACCCTTAAATGTTGGCAAGCTGAGGGTAAGCAAAACGACAAAGAGATGGCGTTTATTTGTAAACATGCGCTGCGGACATTGATTAAGCAGGGGCGTCAGGAGGCACTTGAGTTAATTGGTTTTGGGGGAGCGCCAGATATCACCATCACTGATTTAACGACCTCAACACCAGACGTCACCGTGGGAGATGCGTTTGAGTTTGAATTGACGCTCACATCCCATAAGCAGCAAAACTTGGTTGTGGATTATCTGATGATATTTGCGAGTGACAGCAAAAAACGCAGTCAGAAAGTGTTTAAGATTAAGCAGCTCGAGCTTGCTGAGGGTGAGGTTGTCAAGTTAAGTAAGCGCCACCCCATGCGGCTTATGACCACGCGGCGTTTGTACGAAGGCGAGCATAGCATCACGCTGCAAGTGAATGGGCAAGCTTACGGCTCACTCACGTTCAACTTGCATGAATCTTAAGCTTGATAAGATTTACAGGCTGCTCGAGTAAAAATCTGTAGGTGCGTTGGAACTCTAAATAGTACTGTATGCTTCGTAGTAGTTGCGGGTCATGTCCTCGAGGTACTCGTAAAACTCAAAACCAGCTTTAGCGAGGACTTTTTGTGATGCCACGTTGTTTGGGTGGGCAAACGCTGCCACTTTAGATAAACCAAGCTCATAAAATGCAAATTGCAAGGCTGTACTGGCGAGTTGACTTGCATACCCTCGACCACACCAGTCAGGGGAGATGTAGTAAATCAATTCAGGCCCCCAACCGGGGTCGTTTTCATCAATCATGATGCCACCCCAACCAATGGTGGCGTTGCTATTTTTTTCGAGAATTACCCAACATCCAAAGCCTAGGCTATGCCATTGCGAGGCTAACATCTGTAAATACGCTTTGCACGCTTGTTCATCTTGAAAACTGGTGCTGTACGTCATGTGTTTAGCATCCAACATGATGTCCAACAAGTTGGGAAGGTCCGTTAAGCTGAGCTGCCTATAAATGAGAGATTCACTTTCCACATAATGACTGTATATCAACGAGCTATGTCTTTGTTATCTTTGTTGAGAGTGTCATCAATATGTTTGACAACTTGATGAGGTTGATTCAGCTAGTTAACTCCAACAGCATCCGATAACGGTCGCTGCGGTAGGCACTTTGCACGTATTCAAAGGGCACACGTTGCTGTAAAAAGGTTGTGCGCGTGAGCGCCAAAATGGGCAAGTGCTCACCGATAGCTAAAATTGTCTGCTCGTGGTCGGTGGGCAGTCTTGCGCTCACAACTTGCTTGGCACCACTAGGAATGATGCCAAATTGGGACTCGAGCGTCTTGTACAAACTCCCCTCAGTTTTGAGTAAATCAACAGATAAACTTGCATAATTTGGTGTGAGGTGAGAGAGTTGTAGGGCTAGCGGTTCATCATCTGCGGTGCGCAAACGACTGATGCGTAAGACGCTATCACCTTCGTTTAAGCTAAGTGCTGTGGCAACTTCGCTACTGGCTTGCACATTAGAAACATCTAACAAAACACTGCCTGGCTTAAAGCCGAGGGCGCGAGCTTCGTCGGTGAAACCTTGGACTTGCTCCACAGGTTGCTCGAGCCGTTTACCTAGCACGTACGTGCCGGAACCGTGGCGCTGTTCAATGTAGTGAGTCGCAACAAGTTCCTCGAGCGCCTTGCGAACCGTCATACGCGATAGCCCTAAGCGTGTAGCTAGGTCGCGTTCAGAGGGTAGCGCGCTACCAGCACGTAATACCCGCGTTTGAATTGCTTGTTTGAGTTGCTCGGTAAGTTGCAAATAAGCTGGTGTTGGTAGCGATTTGTCAATGTCAATATGCAACGTATCAACCTGAAGAGGGAGGGTGTGGATTTGACTGTCTGCCATCGTTAGCCTTTGACGGCACCCGCAAGCCCTTGAATGAACTGTCGCTGGAAGATCATAAACACAACAATCACGGGTACCGTGGCAATCACAATGCCTGCCGCAATTGTGCGCAAGTTGCCACTAAAAAAGCCGCGCAAAAACGCCAGACCAACAGGTAAAGTGAAAAGCTGATTATTCGTAAGCATCAAAAGCGGCCACAAAAAATTGTTCCAAGACGCTACAAAGGTGATGATGGCCAGCGTTGCCAGCCCAGGGCGAATGAGCGGTAGCAAGATGCGCCACCAAACGCCAAACTCACTTGCGCCGTCCATACGGGCCGCTTCTAAAATATCATCTGGAATGGCGTAGTAAACCTGCCGCAACAAAAAGATGCCCAGGCCACTCGCCGCAAACGGCAAAATAAGCCCATGGAAGGTATCTTGAAAACCCAGCATGTTCACTGCCATCACGTAGAGCGGAATCAAGATGAGTTGTTCGGGAAATACCAGCGTGCTTAAAATCACCACAAAAAGAACATCACGTCCGGCAAAGCGCATTTTGGCAAGTGGATAGGAAGCTAGTGAACACAGTAACAACGTCAGTAAAACTGTCCCAATAGAAACGACGAGGCTATTGACAAAATAACGGCCGATGGGAATATCTTGCGTGACTTTGTAGTAATTTTCGGTGGTGAGGGGGAACATATAAGCAGGACGCTCACGGGATTCATCAACTTCTGTAGGTGATGCCGCATAATCTCGCCACCAGCCACCTTCGCCGTTGTAGAGGCCATCTTGTTTAGCCTCACGCAAGCCTTCACCCCAACCAATTAAACCCAGATAAGGCACAAGTTGGGCAGGACCGTTACGTGGGAACGGACTTGCTGAGGTTTCGCGTACACTCATCAGCAGCGCCCAGCCAAACGGCACGATGGTCACCAGCATGACGGCAAGCAGCACCAAGTACCAGGTTGTTACATTGAGAGGGCGCGCGCGCGAACTCATTGCTCACCACCCAGTTTGAGGTTCACAGCCGTAAATACAATGATAATCAGCGAAAACACCACGGCAATGGCGGATGCATATCCCACGTTGTTAAAGACAAACGCTTGACGGTATAGGTAAAACATCGCTGTTAGTCCGCTGTTGAGGATGCCGCCCGTGCCGTCGGTCATGATGAAAATTTCATCAAACGCGCGCAGGGCTGCAATCGAAGAAAGCACGCCCACCAGCACAATAATCGGGCGTACGCCCGGCACGGTGATGTACCAATGACGCTGGAGGATGTTGGCACCATCAATCGAAGCCGCTTCGTAGCGTTCTTGGGGAATGGACTGGAGCCCAGCTAGAAACATCACCATGTAGTAGCCTACACCGCGCCAGACGGTCACACTCATGATGGTAGGTAGGACTAAATCCGGGTCTTGCAAAAAGGCAATGGGCCTGCGAATGGCACCAAGTTGCCGCAAAATGCCGTTTAGAAGGCCCTGATCTGCAAAAACAAGCTCAAAAATCATGCCAATAGCAACGGCGGAAATAACGGCTGGCATGAAGTACATGGCGCGAAAAAAAGCCACGCCGGGTAATTTGCGGTTCACCACAATGGCTAGCGTGAGCGATAAAACAATCAAAATAGGGGTAGCAATAAGATAAATAAACGACTTGCGAACCGACAGCCAAAACAGTGGGTCACGAAAGAGCTCACTGTAGTTACTGGTACCAATCCAACTGGCGTTGTAGAGGTCAAAGTCGGTGAAGCTGTAGTAGATGACCCGCACGAGCGGGGTAAAAAAGAAAACTGCTAAAAACGCAAGCGCAGGTGCCAAAAATAAATACGCGGTGAGCGTGCGGCGTTGCGTTTCGCTGAGGCGTTTTGCTGTGCTGGCAGGCCTACGAACCTTGCGAGTGACAGACATAGCAGTGTCCTTTCGGAGATAGGTGGAGGGTAAAAGCCGAGGGCGTTAACACCCTCAGCTTAAATTAGTAAGTTACTGCTGGACGATTTCGTTGATGCGGGTCTCGAGCTGCTCGAGCGCTTCTTGCGGGCTAGCTTGACCAAGCAAGGCAAGTTGGGTGGCTTCGGTCACAGCTTGTTGCACTTCGGCGTCATTTGGGAAGGTAATTGAACGGTTGTCAGCGTTTTGCACGTAGTCAAAGGCGAGCGGGCGAATTTGAGGGAGTTGTCCGCCTTCGGTGCTGGCAAAGTAAGGATCACTGTAAGCACCAAAGTTGGATGGGAAAATACCTGCCCACTTGCTGAACTCAGCTTGGGTTTCGGGGTTGGTGACAAACAGTGCGAGCGCCATAGCTGCGTTGGGGAATTCGGTATCGGCAGCCGTGACAAGGGCTTGCACGTCCACCCGGCTAGCACCACTGCTGCCGGTAATGCCAGACGCAACCGCAAGTTGCTCGTAAACATCTGGATTGTTTTCATCGACAAGGCGTAGCAAGTGCGGGGCGATCATCACCAGGAGGGTTTCACCTTCGCTAAAGCGGTCAATCATGTTGCGGTGGTCATCGGTGAGGCTCGAGCGCGGAATCAAATCATTTTCAAGTAAGTTCACCCAAACCTGCAGTGCTTCAGAGGCTTGTGGCTCAATAAAGTCCACGGTGCTATCGTCATTGACCATGACGGCATCATTGTAAATGAGGTAGTCCATGAGATACTGCTCGGTAGCAGGCCCAAAGTTGAGGCTGGTCGCATAGTAGCCGCAGGTGTCTAGGGTGGTGCTGGCAAAGGTCTCGAGTTCTATCCAAGTTGTAGGTAGGTCGTCTACGGTGAGGCCGCACTCTTCAAGCAACGCCGTGTTGTAGCCGAGGAAGTTGGATAGTGCTAAATACCACGGCACTTGGTAGCTGGTGCCGCCAAACGCGCCCGTGTTCCATGCGGTGTCCACGTATTGCTCGCGTAATTCAGGATACTCTGCCATGGCAGCATCCATGTCCATAAGCAGGCCAGCCTCAGCAAATTCAGCAATCCATGCGGGGCTAATGTTGGCGACATCTGGTGGATTTCCAGCTGTAAAACTGTTGCGAACACGGGCTTGCAGACCGTCAAAAGGCACATCTTCCCAATTCACAGTCACGCCGGGGTAGGTGGCTTCAAAGTTTGCCACAATTTGCTGGATGTACTCATCAAATGTGGGGCTAAGTGACATGGTCCAGAAGGTAATTTCAGCACCTTCTTCCACGCCATCAATAACCTGCCATGAGGCTAAATTTTCCTCGTTGGGATTCCAAAACGGATTACTAGCATCTGCTTGACGGGCGGCGAGTTCTTCTGAGCCAGATTGGGCTAATGCACTTCCTAGCAACCCCAAGCTAAGTACTAATACGAGACAAAAACGTAATTGTTTCATACCTTCAACAACCTCCTACAAGACTTATAACCGGGGGTACAGTCTGACCTTGCTGTGGCTATGAGTAGATACCAACTCAACGCAGTCACCCAATTGGTGACTGGCTAGAGGTGGCAATTGCGATACCAGGCTACGATCAAGCTATACCAGTTATAGACCAACTTTAAGCCAGTTGCTAAGATTTTGTCAAGCTTAGCTGAGGTTGAGGATTTACACGTAGTGTGCATACCATCGGTTTATTGACGAGAACGCCCGAAAGAAAATACTTTTTGTTGACTTTGGGTTGTCCTAGATTGAGTTTATTAAGTTTGTTGTATCAGGCTATAAGCTAACTTGAGCATTTGAGACATCTAATTTTTATTGGGGTGACGCATATTTTGAGCCTCAAATTCTAGCAAACATGCCGAGCCGAACGTAAAAAACTGTAGCTTCAACTACGCTAATCAGAGTTCCAGTATGACTGGCATAGTGTGAGGTGATGCATGATTGGTCTAAAAATGGTTGATAAGTGGTTGTGGGTTCCAGGCTAAATTATTAGGATGTTTGTTACGTGAACTTACTTCTGATTCCACCTGATACCCGTCCGCCGACGCTAGCGTTTCCGGTCAACCTCGTTAAAGCAGTAGGGCATACTGTTCATACGCCGCCGCGAGCTGCTTTAAACAATCTCAACCAACCGGGGGATTTGGCGTTATTGCATGAGTGGCTCGAGACTCACGCAAGCTCAGCCGACTATCTCATCGTTTGCCTCGAGACCCTCTGCCTAGGCGGGCTTATTCCTGCGCGGCGCGTGTCAGATTCTCTGGATGAGGTCTTACAACGTTTAAACATCCTCAAGCAAATAAAACAATCTCACCACAGTTACAGATTTTGGCGTTTGGGGTGATTGTGCGGGTGGCACATGATGATGATCCGCTCGAGGAAAAACCTTATTACGGTGTTCACGGCGAGCAATTACGTGCTTACAGTGAGTACAAAGACAGAGTTGAACGACATCACAACTCTGCGGATATTACGCGTTTGGATACCATCGTCAATGCGTTACCGAAGGATATTTTAGAAGATTGGTTGGCAACGCGTGAACGCAATCGTAAGATGCATTTGGCGGCGCTCGAGCTAACCTCAGCAGGTGTCCTTGACCATCTCCACCTCACCTTGGATGACACCAGCACCTACGGACTTGCTGCCCGTGACCGCCGCAATTTAGAACGTCGCGTTGATGAACTTGGGCTATGGCATAAGGTCAACATCTACCCCGGTGCTGATGAAGTTCCCGCCACGCTCATCGCCAAAGCGCGCGTCCAAGAGCCAACACGTGTCTATGTTCACCTCTCAGCCCGATTGGGTGAGGCTGCTGAACTCCTCTATGAAGACCGTCCAGTTGGGGAGTTGTTGAATGTGCATTTGCGAGCCGCAGGGTGTTTGTGGGTAAGTCACCTATCGGACGCAGATGTGGTGCTAGCTGTCAACACGCCCGCGCGTAAACAGGGTGAACAGCAGCCGGATTATGCCACGGTGGATACGCCCGAGCGCTATTTGCCTGCGTTTATGGACGCATTAAGCAACTATCTTGATGCTTCAAAGCCCGTTGTGCTAGCAGATATTGCCTATGCTAACGGTGCTGAGCGACGGCTTATGACCTGTTGTAAACATCTACCGCTAGCACGTTTAACTGGGTTTAGCGCGTGGAACACGGCGGGAAACACCTTAGGAAGTGCCATTGCAATGGCAGTATTAGCGCCTTTGGTACAAGATAAAACGCTATGGGCAGAGATTTTATTTAACCGGTTTGTGGATGATTATTTGTATCAAAGCATTGTGCGTGCACAGGTTTGGGAGGAGATGGGGCAGCCGAGTGTGTTTGATTTGGGAGATAGGCAGTCAGAAGCCGAGGCTTATATTGACAGGCTCTTAAAACCCTTGGCGCTGGAGTTTTGGAAGACATATTTTAGTGAGGCTAGGCTCGAGCTTCACTGGCAACACGCTAAACTTGCCTGGCCGAGGTTGTTTACAGGCGTGTTTCCGTTTGAGGTTCGTGAAGCGTCATCACCGCGTGACAGCAACGCAGATACGAGATAGTAATAATGCCATCAACTCAAAAAGTGACTATTCTCAAAGCAGACATCGCCGTTATCGGGGGAAGTACGGGGGGAGTGGCAGCAGCATTGGCGGCACTCGAGCAAGGTTGCAGCGTCATCCTCACAGAAGCTACGGATTGGCTAGGCGGGCAACTCACCAGCCAAGGTGTACCTGCACTGGACGAACACAAATATATCGAAACCTTTGGCGGCACGCGTACCTACAACGCACTGCGGGCAGGTATTCGCGAGCGTTATCAAACAACGTATGGACTGACAGCGACAATGCCAGATGGTCACACGCCCCTCAACCCGGGCAATGGATGGGTGAGTCGATTGTGTTTTGAGCCAAAGGTGGCGGTGGATGTTATTGACGGGATGCTCGAGCCATTCACCAACACAGGTAAGTTGCGGGTGCTCTATCACTGTGAACCTGTAAGTGCCATTCAGCAAGACGGCTACATTCAAAGCATCACCTTAAAAACTGCTGATAGGCAAATGTACGACGTGCAGGCCCGTTACGTGCTGGATGCAACTGATCTTGGCGACCTGTTGCCGCTTACCAATACGGCGTATGTAACTGGGGCAGAAGCACAAGCAGACACAAACGAACCTCATGCCAAAGCTGGCGAGGCTCTACCCAACGAAGTGCAAGGGTTCACGTATGGGTTTGTGCTCGAGTATCGCCCTAACAAAATACACACCATCCCCAGACCTGCCAGCTACGAACGATTCAAGCAGCAGTACAGTTTTACGTTGGAAGCTCACTCAGGCAACCCAAAGACCTTCCCCATGTTTGCGGGTAATTTATCCTTTTGGCGCTACCGCCGTTTGATTGATGCCAAGTTATTACAAAGTCCTGACTATCCTAATGACCTTGCCCTTATCAACTGGGCCAGCAATGACTACTACGCTGAAAATCTCATTGACCAACCCAAGCAGGAGCAAGCGCGTATTTTGCAAGATGCCAAGGAGTTGTCGTTAGGGTTTTTGCATTGGCTACAAACGGAAGCACCGAGGGATGAGGGCGGGGTTGGCTATCCTGAACTCAAGCTTCGATCAGATGTGATGGGAACCAGTGACGGCCTCAGCAAAGTGCCTTACATTCGAGAATCACGGCGGATTGTGGCAAGAGAGAGGGTGCTCGAGCAGCACGTCACGCCATCTTCCAGCCAAACTGTTCGCGCTAAACATCACGCCAACAGCGTTGGCATTGGCTGGTACGCGATTGATTTACACCCTTGTGTGGGCAATCCTCATGCCAGTACCTACGCATCAACCTTGCCGTTTCAACTTCCCCTTGGTGTACTCATCCCCAAAGATACGCATAACCTGTTAGCAGCTTGCAAAAACATTGGCACAACGCATCTCACCAGCGGTGCCTACCGCGTACATCCATGTGAGTGGGCAGTGGGGGAGGCGGCTGGGCATCTAGCGGCGTTTTGCTGTCACACAGGTCATAAACCTGCACAAGTGTGGGCAAATGACGCACTTACAAAGCGCTTGCAGACTCAGTTAGTTGATGCTGGCGTGCCACTTGCGTGGACGGTGGACGTGCCACAGGAGCATCCGTTATTTGCTGGTCTGCAACGCTTAGCTGTGTTGGGCGGGCTGAGGGAGGATGGGCTCGAGCTACGACCTCATCTTGCTGTAACTGGAACGTTGAAAGAGGTTGTCAACGTGGCCTATCAAAAGCTTACAGGCAAGTTGCTAACAACAGTAACAAGTTTGGAAGACGTAGCTTACGCCCTCATCAAATCAGAGGCTTAGGCGTTTTATGCTAACTTGGTAGCGGC
>JBCCOX010000119.1:0-10057 GCA_039025155.1 Deinococcota bacterium
GCTGTGAAACGCACCACCCAACGCGTCAACTTGTTTGACAAAGTGCTCATCCCGAACGCTCAAGAAACCATCCGCCGCATTCAGATTTTTTTGGCGGATGCCGATCGCGCTGCCGTGGTGCGAGCCAAACTCGCCAAACAAAAACATCATCACAGAGCGAGTGTTCTCGAACTAGGAGGGCAACCATGAGTATTGTTGACATGCAAGCTGTTGCCCTGTTTGGCAGTGCCAGCAGCAAAGATGCCCACTTAGCAGCTTTACAATCGCTTGGCTTTTTGCATCTTATTGCTTGGGAAGACTTGCCTTTAGGAACCGTGCCTGCTGAACCTGAAACTCTGCCAGAAGCGCTTACGGACGCCCTTACGTTTTTACGAACTTGCCCCCAACAGCGCAAACAACTGCGCAACCACACTGGGTTTGACGCCAGCGAAATCACCCGTGAAGTGCTTGCCTTAAAACCTCGACTGCATGAGCTAGAAGACGAACGCGATGAACTCAAAGCACGCATTAAAGCCTTAAAACCTTGGGGTAATTTGCAGCTACCACCTTTGGATGAGCTTGGTGGCATCCGCTTGTGGTTTTACGAAATTCCGCATCCACTGATGCGCCAACTGGCAAACGTTAACCATCCGTGGCAGTGCGTTCACAAAGACAACCGCCTCAATTATGTGGTAGTACTTGCGCAGGATGAGCCTGAAGGTTTGCCCGTCCAACGCACCCGCACAGGCTACAGACCTCTTTCACAGTTGGAGATGCGCCTCGAGCAAGTTGAAAGTTCCCTCGAAGACTTGGAAGCAGAACGCAGTCGCCTCACCCGTTGGCGCACAGTCTTAGCCGATCATTTGGATACCCTCGAAGATGCCGCCGCCCGCCGTCACGCGGCCAACCTCAGCTACGACGATGAGGCGTTGTTTGTCCTGCGTGCGTGGTGTCCTCTGCCGAACCTACCAGACTTAGAGGCTTACGCTGACCAGCACGACTTGGCCTTAACAACCTCCTCACCAGAGGAAAGTGATACGCCGCCGACGTTGCTTACGAATAGCGCACCAGGCTCGAGCGGTCAAGATTTAGTCACCTTTTACATGACCCCCAACTATTGGCTTTGGGACCCATCGACCATTGTCCTGTACTCGTTTGCTGTCTTTTTTGCGGTTATTTTGTCGGATGCTGGCTATGCCGTTGTCTTAGGGCTCATCCTGGCCATGTTGTGGCAGCGTTTAGGAAAAAGCCCTTTACGGCGACTTTTGAGTTTACTAGTGATGACCTCTCTTGGTTGGGGTGTGTTAGCAGGGAGTTACTTTGGCTACAGCCCTCCAGTCGGAAGTTGGCTGGCGGCACTCAAGATTATTGATGTCCGCGACAGTGCCCAGATGATTCCTCTGACCGTCATTTTAGGTGCAAGTCACTTAGCACTCGCCAACGCCCTCACCATTCGCGAAACCTTCAAGCGCTTCGGCTGGTCGTGGCGGTTGCTTTCACCAACAGGTTGGATTATTTCACTAGCTGCTGGACTCGGGTTGTACCTTACAGGACTTAGCGCTATTGGCATCACCATACTTGCCCTTGGTTTAGTGATGGTGGCAAGTTTTGCAGGTGCCGGTGAACCGTTGTTACCACGCATTCTAAATGGTGCCAAAAGCCTTACCAGCATCACCAGTGCGTTTGGTGACACCTTGAGTTATCTGAGGTTGTTTGCGCTGGGACTCGCAAGTGCGTCGCTTGCCATCACCTGGAACGACTTAGCCGCGCAAGCTGCCGCCGCCCAAGGTCCGTTTAGCAACCTTGCAGCCGCGTTCATCTTTTTACTTGGTCACGCGCTCAACTTTGTACTCGCCTTGGTGAGCGGGGTCGTTCACGGCCTCAGGCTAAATTTTATTGAGTTTTTCAACTGGAGCATTACTGAGGAGGGAACTCGCTACAACCCGTTCCAGCGTCAGCGCAAACATAGCAGCGCGCAATAGGTGACATCTTTTGAACAGCAGATTGAGGTGTTGAACAGTAGACATTGAATATCTTCACCATCTCAATCATCTTTGGATAGATACGTCTTTCACCTCATCAACGCTGTTGGCACATTTTTGGAGGTCGTCTCAACAAACTTCAAGGTGATGATCTGACCGTCATACGATGGCATCAACTAGACGTTCAACCCATCTCACAGGTATTTAAATCCTCTCGAGAAATCTTCAACACATACTCTCTCAACACAAAGGAGACTTATATGGACACACTGATGATTGCACTAGGCTGGTTTGGCGTGTTTGCGCCGGTTGCACTTGGCTCACTTGGCAGTATCATCGGCTGCGCGCGGGCAGGTCAAGCGGCTATTGGGGCGATGCTCGAGACCGAACGCGGTCACGGGCGCTACGTGGGCGTGTCGGCGTTACCGTCTTCCCAAACCATTTACGGCATTGTGGTCATGCTGAGCTTAAACATTGGCGTCACCAACGCAAACGCAGGCGGACTCTTTAGCGTCGGCGTATTAACTGGCGTGGCACTCATGCTTAGCGGCATGTACCAAGGCAATACCTGTGCGTCTGCCATCAACGTATTCAAAAGCAAGCCAGAGGTATTTGGTTTGTCCGTTGCCCCAGCAGCCGTTGTGGAGGGCTTTGCCGTCTTTGTCTTTGTGTTTGCACTCGTGCTTAGCGGCTCGCTACCGAGGGTCTAGGGGGCTTACGTGGATACTCATGTAGATGCTACCTTAGACGCTCACAACACAACCTCAACCTCTGCTGAACCCTTGCCGACTGGTGCCACCCCCACCGGAGCAACTGAGTCTGGCGTGCAAGCCCTCATCGACAAATTGCGTTATGAAGGCGTGTCTGCTGGCAAACGCGAAGCGGCGGAGATTGTCGAAACTGCCAAAGCGGAAGCTGAAGCGATTTTGGCAACCGCCAAAGCTGAAAGTTCACGTTTGCTTACCCATGCTAGACGGCACCTGGAAAGTGAACAACACGCCGCCAACGAGGCCTTACAACTGGCAGCCAGAGACACCGCCCTCAACCTCAAAGCACAACTCCTGGCTCAGTTTCGCAGTCAACTTCAGCAACTTGTACGCAGCCAACTTGCGGATGCAGATTTGTTAAAGCAACTCATCCTCGAGCTAGCAGGTGAAGCGCGTACGACGCTGGATGCACAAGCTAATGGTCAAGCCAAAAACATCCTTGTCAGCCTGGCTGAAGAAACTTCTGACACTCAAGATACTCAGACTGCACTTGATGACTTGGTAGGTAGCCTTACAAGTGAGCTTTTGCAGGATGGCGTTCAGCTAGCTGCTAATCCTCAGCCCAATACTCAACAGGGTCACACCGGACTGCGCGTGCAACTGGTGGGCGACAACCTCGAGCTAGATTTTAGCGATGAAGCCGTCACCAACTTACTCGCCCAGCATTTACTCCCGCGCTTTCGGAAGTTGCTCGAGGCTAGCTGATGCACTACTACACGCTCATTGCCAGTTTGCCTGCCCTGCCTCATCCTGAACGTGCGACTCGTTTGCCGATTAGCGCCTTACGCTTTGCTGAGCGTTTAACCATGCTAACCGAGGACGATGCTCGAGTGATGCACCTTGCTGAAGACCTTATTCAGTGGCAAAACCACCCAGTGAGCCGCAGCGACGCCGAGGTGATTGCCTTTTACAGTCGCCTACAAACGCCTCAACACACATCTGAACCTTGGTTAGCGTCATCAACAGGTTGGTCACAAGACCAGTACCAGCCTGAAGATTATGCGCGTTTGGAACCTATCATTAGCTTTCGCTTAAACCAACGCACCTTACTGGCGGCACTGCGGCGAAGGCACTTGGGACAAACTGTGCCAGCAGCAGGTGAGGCTTGGGGGATTAGTCCTTGGTTGGATCACATTCGCCGCAATTGGCAAACGCCAGACTTTAACCTTGGCGGCCGTTTTGCTTGGCTTGCTGAGGCGCAAGAGTTGCTCGAGGCTGGTGACAGTGTGCAACTAGAAAAGCAACAGATGAACCTCACGTGGCAGTTCTTAGATAATTTTGCGCAGCGTGACCCGTTTAGTTTTGGGGCACTACTTGTCTACCGTTTTAAGTGGGACATGGTGCAGCGAGCGTTAAGTTATGACGCGAAAGCGGCCCAGGTGAGGCTCGAGTCCCTCCTCGCTGAAAGCTTGCGTAACTTACCAGCAACTAGCTATCTTGCTGCTTATCTCCCTGATAGCAGTCGTTCCATCACCCCAGAAGTTAGTTATGAGGAGGCACATGATGACCGTGCTTAGTCCTGATACAACCAACAAACCGCGCGTGAAAATTGTGGCGGCCCAAGAAAGCCTCATCAGTGTGGATGTCAGTAACACACCTATTCGCCAGCACGAAGTGGCCTATGTCTGCTTGGGTGAACAGCGCCTCAAAGCTGAGGTTCTGCGCATTCAAGCTGGGCGCGCCGACTTACAAGTATTTGAAGATACCCAAGACGTGCGCGTCGGTGATGAAGTTGAGCTAAGTGGCGAGATGCTCAGCGTGCAACTTGGCCCCGGCCTCTTGGGCACTATTTTCGACGGCCTCCAAAACCCCTTGCAGCAGCTTGCGGATGAACACGGGTTTTTTTTGCCGCGTGGGCAGTATCCTGAACCACTAGATGCAGCCGCACACTGGCACTTTCGGGCGAGCGTAGCTTTAGGCGATGTGGTGCGCGCTGGCGATACGCTAGGAGCAGTGACCGAGAAGCGGCTCGAGCACCGCATTATGGTGCCCTTTGACGAAGCAGGCTCTTTAACCGTGCAGTGGCTACGCCCCGCTAGCAGCCAAGGACACGTTACCGTCCACACGGTTGTTGCCCGGCTTACGCGGGCAGACGGCAGCGAGCTCGAGGTTAGCTTGCAACAAAGCTGGCCCGTCCGCCGCCCTTTACCTGAGGCAATGTTACAACGCCGCATCTGCGAGCGCCATTATCCGGATACGCCCTTAACAACTACGGTACGCATTATTGATACGTTATTTCCAGTTGCCAAAGGCGGCACTGCTTGCATTCCCGGCCCGTTTGGCGCGGGTAAAACCGTTTTACAGAGCCTTATTGCCCGCTATGCAGATGTAGACGTGGTCGTCATTGTCGCCTGTGGTGAACGCGCTGGCGAAGTCGTTGAAACCATCACCGAATTTCCAGAGTACCGCGACCCACGCACGGGCGGCTCACTTATGGAACGCACGGTCATTATCTGTAATACCTCGTCCATGCCGGTTGCTGCCCGCGAATCATCCATTTACACGGGCATGACCATTGGCGAGTACTACCGCCAAATGGGCTACGACGTGCTGGTCATTGCTGACTCAACCTCACGCTGGGCGCAGGCCCTACGCGAAACGTCTGGGCGCATGGAAGAAATTCCGGGCGAAGAAGCTTATCCAGCTTACTTAGATTCTGCGATTAAAAACGTCTATGAACGCGCGGGCGTGCTCACCACGCCGCAGGGGCTTGGCAGCCTCACCATGATTGGCACAGTTTCCCCGGCTGGTGGCAACTTTGACGAACCCGTCACCCAAGCCACGCTAGGTACGGTGAAAACCTTTTGGGGACTTTCGTACGACCGGGCGTATAAGCGCTATTATCCGGCCATTGACCCGCTTCTATCGTGGTCGCGCTATTTAACCCAACTGGCTGACTGGTACGGTAAACAATTGGGTGACGGTTGGGTTAACGGCGTGAGTCGCGTTCGTGAGATGCTCGAGCGCGGCGAGACCATCTACCAGATGATGCAGGTTACTGGTGAGGAGGGCATTACCCTAGACGACTACGTGGATTGGCAAAAAGCCAGTTTGCTTGACCGCGTTTATTTGCAACAAGATGCGTTTGACGATGTGGATGTATCCACCCCACTCACCCGCCAACAAGAGAGTTTTAACGACCTGCTCGAGCTTATGCAACGCACCTACACCTTCGCTGATAAAGACAGCGCCAGAACCTACTTTACTGAGATAACCTCGCTCTACCAAAACCTCAACTACAGCTCGCCAGAAAGCCCCGAGTATGACCGCTACAAAGGTGAGATTACGGCATTAGCAGCACGCTACAGTTCGTGATGTGTAACTGACCATCACACACCGACGAGAAAACAAGCACACGCAACACCCTCAAATGATGGTGATATCGCGTGTGCTTGTTGATGTCTTGGCATTTATCTGAATACGTTGCCAGAGAACACGCGCAACCTAAGGTTGAGGCTGTAATCTTGAGGGCCATAGGGCTCGAGGCTGTCATCCTATGAACGTTCGAGCCCTATCACTCACCTTTAGGACAAACCACTTATGACCACTGCCGACGCTCAAACCACCCTTCAACCCACTTGGTCCGCTGTTGATGCCTACTTTTGTGACCGTTTATCACCCGAAGATGACATCCTGCGCCATGCCTTACAAACCAGTGAGGCTGCTGGCTTACCCGCCTACAACGTGGCACCAAATCAAGGCAAACTTTTGCAACTGCTCGTGCAACTGCAAGGGGCAACGCGCGTGCTCGAGCTAGGCACCCTCGGCGGCTACAGCACCATTTGGTTAGCCAGAGGTCTACCCAAAAACGGCCAACTCATCACCATTGAAGCCAGTCTTGACTTTGCTACTGTTGCAAACTCTAACCTCAACTATGCTGGACTTGCAGATAAAGTTGATGTGCGAGTTGGTCAGGGCAAAGACGTGCTAGCTGAGCTTATCCACGAAGAACAAGCGCCGTTTGATGTCATTTTTATTGATGCAGACAAGCCCAACAACCCTATCTATTTAGAGTTATCACTCGAGCTAGTCCGCCCAGGTAGCCTCATCATTGCAGATAACGTGGTTCGTGATGGCGCAGTTGCTGATGCAACAAGTGATGATCCCAAAGTGATTGGCGTGCGCACCTTTACCGATATGGTTGCCACCAACCCACGCCTGTCTGCCACGGCATTACAAACCGTTGGTAGCAAAGGCTATGACGGCTTTGCGCTTATTCGGGTATTGTCCTAATCTTTATGCGGCCTCAACCTAATGACTATCCACCACGCTATCAACGCTATCTTGATGCTGTGCCAGAAACAGATATTTTCGCAGCATTTGATGCCCAACAACTTGTTACAAAATCGCTGTTAAGCCAACTCAGCGAGCAACAATCTTTACACCGTTATCAAGCAGATAAGTGGAGCATCCGTGAGGTACTTGGGCATATCATTGACGTTGAACGCATTTTTTCACTGCGTGTCATACGCTTTAGTCGTGGTGACAGCAAGCCCCGTCAAGATTTTGATTTTGATAAAACAGCTTACGTGCGTGCAGCCGGCTATCATCAACGTGAACTTGCAAGCATCAGCCAAGAATTTTATGCATTGCGGGATGCCAACATGTGCGCGTTTAAGCATTTATCTCATGAGCAACTGCAGCGTACGGGCGAGGCTAACCACGATCACCTCAGCGTACTTGCCTTACTTTTTGTCATGCTGGGTCACGAGCGCCATCATGTGCAGATGATCCGCACACACTATAGCGATGCACGTCAAAGCGATAGACATCACAGCCAGAGATAGCACAATACATAGCAATGTATAGCACTCATTGCACCCTAAGCTGAGCAGACTAATGGGGACGCCAACAACCTACCTATACCTCTAGCACACAGCTAGCTGGCACCCAACCATAAACACCCACCTGATTAGAACACCAACACCACTGATTAAGCTCACGGTACATCGTAAGGGTCTCGCCCGGGCTAACATCTAGCTCGTGAGCGCTGTAATCGGCGAGAGCAATAGCCTCAGTTTTAGGTGTTTGGGAGCTTGGTGTTGCACGCGGTGTTAGGGTATTTGGTGCTGCTGGACGAGTTGCTAATGCACTGGCAGCTAAAATGTCTGCAACTTGAAACTCACCTGTTTTCAGGAGTTCTTCGTCCATGCTGGTTTTGCTGCGTTTGAGTTGTAAAAGCTGCTCGGGGGCCCAACCCTGGTTACCATCTGCGGTGGTTGTCCAGTACCAACCGGGAAACTCGGCGTCTTGTTTGCCAACCCACACGCGCTCAAAGCGCTTGAAGGCAATGGGGTTGTTGTAATGACTTGTGTGTTGTTGAATAACCTTAACCAACATAGCAAGCATGCACCTTTATATCCACTATAATAAAGACGTAACGCCTTTTTACAAGGTAGTCTGGCACGTTAACAGCTATATGCGGTCGCAGGGTCTGTTAGTGCAACCTGCACCGTATGTACCTTAACGTGTTATCCAGTACTCATACCCTTTCCAGTTAATTCCTTAGAGAATCAACCCAGCTGGTTCCGAGTGTTAGCGAGACAACCTATGTGTAAAATAGCGCCCGGTTCCCATAGAAACAGAATAAAGCCTGTAGAGTTTATGAAGTATTTAATCGGAACCGATATCACAACTGGGTAGTCTCGGTTTGACCCTTTTGCATCTGTTAGTCTACAACCTAACATTATTGGAGGGTCAAGCTGAAACTAATTCAGTAACGTGCTCGAGCAATGGGAAAGTGTAACTCGAGCAAGTTACCTGGGTGGGCTAAATCTTGATTTACAACATGAATGTAGTGGTCTATGATCGGCCCAGCTAATACATAGCCATTTGTGTGCCCCCAACGCGAAAAAAGTTGATGTGCCGCAAACTTTTGCCAATAGGAACCCGCGATGAGTATGGACGCTGTTTCCTGGACAGGTAGCCACTTAGTGTGTAAAACCTGACCATCAGCTAGCTCGAGGCTCTCAAAATTCATGCTTTCTAAGCTAATGGCACATTCAAACGCGCCCTGTGGGTTAAGCTCACCCTGGGTGCGTAACTCGCTGTAAGGCCGGTCACAAAAGTGATGATGGAACAGTCCCTGAATATCACGCACACGAATGTTGCGCTGCTCTAAGGTTGTCAGGATTCTTTGTAAGTTGCCGTGGACACCACCGCTGCGGTCAACTTCATCCAGCGGCCAGGTCGTTACTAACACTTGTTGAGCTGGACGCATTCTTTGAATCACCTCAAACCGAGGAGAATGACCTGTTTGCTCAAGACTCGCAAGACGGCGCTCGAGCAACCGCACTTGAGCTTGTTGGTTAGCAATGCTACCTTCCAACGTGCGCTTTTTAGCATACAGCGTGCTAGCTTTTAGCTCGAGGTCAGTCTGTGTATCCAACAGTAAAGCAATATCTACTAGACTCAAGCCCATCTGCCTAAACGCCTGAATCCGCGCTAACTGCGGCAATTGCTCGAAGGCATAATAGCGGTAGCCCGTCTCTGGGTCACTGTAAGTTGGCGCTAGTAAACCCACCTGATCATAATGCCGTAGCACGCGCACTGACACACCTGCTAAGCGCGCTAATTCACCTATTTTGATGAAGCCATTTTGACTGGACACAACACACCCAAACACAGTGACGCTAAATACTACAAGTTCCGTTATTCGTAAACAATAGCACTTTGTGAGCGACCTTCAAACCTTAGACTCATCAACTCATCAACTGGCGCCATACCTTGAATAATCCCCAAATGCACCTGTTACCTGTGCGGTGGCGGGGTTTCTACCGGCAGTTACGGCAATCACCAGACATAAAAGAAGCCAGACATAAAAGAAGCCAGCGAACACCTTGCTGTCGAGCGTGTTTCATAGCTCGAGTATAAGAATCCGCTAGCTTAGTATTATTACTTTTACGAAGTTAAGCTTGACTATTGCGCTAATGAACCGCCTGTCGGTTGAGTGATTTTGACCTCGAGTAACGCATCTTTTCACGTATAAAACCACTTATGAGCCTAGGAACATCCGTTGTACCAAAAAAGTGCTGACGGTAACGCCCTGTGCCCATAAAGCCTTGCTCAGGTCGCAATAAACCTGCCCGAAGTTTACGGCGCGGCAAGTACGTTTTGCCAGCTAGTATATCTCGAAATACCTGTGGAAGCCAAGTCACTTCAGTAAGGGCCTGCTGAATGAACGCGGTTGTTTCCTGGACCTGTGCTGCATCTGTGATGACGGTACTGTCTAACTTGGCATCAATGCGATCTGCCAATCTCTTAAAGTCCATAAACCCACCACCAGCCAGTTCCAAAGCTGCCGTCTCTCGGTAATACTCAGCCCGCTCA
>JBCCOX010000120.1:0-10017 GCA_039025155.1 Deinococcota bacterium
AGTGACGATGGAACCGGCATCCCTGATGAATACACAGGTGGTAATACCAACACCTCAACGTCTTTAGGAATGACGATTGTTGATGCACTGACCACGCAGCTTGGTGGCATCTTGGACATCCAGCGTCTTGAAGATGGTGGGACGGCAGTTACTATCTACTTCTCGCCTAGTAAGCAGGTTCGTGTGTAGCTAATACAATTAGTCATCATTACACTGCCCCCTACAAAAATAGCATGAAGATTTTCCACAAAATGCACGCATCAATAACTGCTTATGACCCCGTCTCACAAACTTCAAGCTCAAACGCCACCGTCTCAAAATAATGATCCCACTCGTCATAGTCGCCATAGACGAGGGTAACGTTGACACAATCACCATCCCCGTTAATGGTAAACATCCCGCCATTATTCGCAGGAAGATCCAGAGTGGAGGTACCAAGTGTGATGGCTGAATCAACAACCTCACCGCGTACGTTGCCACTTTCATAGATGCCTGTAGTGTCTTGACTGTCATAAACCGGGCTAATGATGACGGTGGCGGTATCTTCTGGTGGGGTAAATAACACACCGACGCCTGCCCCACCTGCGTAAGGATTTAAACCAACATTACCTTGGTTGAGACTGGTCACAACAGCTTTGGTTGTAGCTCGAGTGGGTGGACTAGTGACATCATCCATTTGCACGCAGTCACTGTGTCTAAACCTACCGGAGAGTTGTCCACCCCAATCTTCAAGGTCGTAAGCATTCCAGTTAGCTTGCAGCAGGTAACAGACTTCTTCACTAGGTTCATTGCTTTTGATCCAAGGGGTTTCAATGCTGCCGGGTGTAAACGCAACTGAGGCAGATGTACTAGTGTTGCCATCTGCATAGCCTGTTACGGTGAAGTCTGGCTTAGGGGACAGTTCAAAACCACTGAAGACAGTTTCAACACTTGCCTTGAAATACTCAGTGTGGACGTTGTGTTGGTAAAGCTTGTAAACGAAGAGTCCTTGCCCTTCTTGTTCAACGGCAAGGTGCTCGAGGATGACGGTAGCATTGTCGTCCAGTTCAGGGGAATCATCCCCTTCACACACGCTTAGATCTTCCACCGTCCCACGCACGTTGACACGAACATCAAAACACACAGATGCCACAAGGTCAGGGGCGTACCTGGTGACGGTTTCTGCTGCACCTTCACCTTCAAAGCCAAGCGTAAATGGGTTGCTGCGGGTGTAAGTGTTACTGCCTGCCTCACGAATACCCATAAAGTTACCTTCATCGGTGATGGTCCAGTTGCCATTTGAGCGCGACTCAAAGATGCCGCGATACTCGCCGGCTACGTTTTGAGTTAGCTCGAGGGTGAGCGTATCGCCTTCCGTGGTTCCCACCACTTGGGACGCCACAACGTTATCTTGTGGGATGTTTTGAGCAGTTACCTCACAGGTCTTTTGCCCGTAATCGATGTACAAGCTTTCCTCATCACCAAGCTCACCCGATTGCAGATAGAACGCGGTTTCAGCACACATGCGGGCGTCTGGTTTGTAGGTGTAGGAACTGTAGTAGGTGACGGTACGGCTGCTGCGCCCTGGTTCCAAGGTGATGCTGACAGGTTGCTGTGACCACCGCACGATGGTGTCACCATTAGGGGCTTCCTGTAGACCGACCATTGCGGTACCTGTGAGGGGTTGTTCGCTATACCAAGTGATTTTTAGGGCAGCACGGCTGCGCTGTCCCCAGGTTGTCGAATTGTAGTTACGGATTTCGAGGACAATCCTTGGGGAGTTGAGGGCTTGGGTGTTGATACCCTCCCCTACTAATACTTCCGATGCACTGACGGTATAGGCACCGCCGTCATCCACTAAGACCTCAGCTTCAGAACTTTGTCTTGAACAACTTACCAACACAACCAAACAACTTAGCCACAAACACATTAAGCCCATCCGAGTCATGATGAAACCCTTTCCGGTTAATTCCTCAAGGAATTAACCCACCTAGAAGGTGCAGAAACAGCTACCGGTTCTGATGGGGACGGTGTAAAGCCCGTAGGGGTTTACATAATGTTTAATCGGAACTGGTAGGACCTCCTTTACACACGTGAGGGTTACTGGGACACTAGTTCACTGTCACCTCCTTGTAAAAAGGTCAGCTCGAGGTCAATGCCTTGCGTGCCAACCTGGGTGATGCGGATGTCGGAGACGATGCCTGCAAAGGGTGCACGCACCCACTGGGCATCCAAGGCATGCTGGTGGTCGCGTTCCGCGCTGGCGATACTGACGCGGGTTTCACGAAGTTGAGTATCCAAACGAGTGCGTTGACTGGTCCAGGTGGTTTGTAGGTCTAGCAGTTGCTTAGCGAGGTCATCAGCATGGTGTTCAGCATGCACAAGGTCATTGCGTGGACGCGCACCTGCACTCACCAAGTAACGAAGTTTGGCAAGGTCGTCGTTGGCTTGGTGGATGGTTTGCTCGAGGGCAGCTGCGTCGCGTTCAAAGCTGGCTTGCTGTTGGATTAACTCGCGTTCTAACTCAGGCAAGCGGGCATGGGCAGCCTCAGCTTCTGCTTGGGAGGTTGCCAATGCGTCATCGTCCACATAACGAGCAATACGTTCACCCTCCACAACCTCATCACCCACACTTACCAGCAGTCCACTAACACTAGGCAAGTTGGGCAAAGTGAGCACGTGAGCGGTTAAAGGTGGCGCGGTAAGGATAGGCGGGGTGGGCGTCACCTCTGGGTGATAGTAGGCCCGCACCACAGCCGACCCTTGGGTGATGAGCGTATCTGCCAAGGGTACGAAGTCACCGATACTCGCACTGCGGGCGTGCAAGGTGGTACCGCGTGCATCCAAACGTGCAAAACTGCCGACAACTGGCGGCAAGTTTATGGGACGGTCAAGCTCGAGTTCCGCATTTAACAAAACCTGCTGAGCATCGCGCGGGAGCGACGCCATAAGATCACTCACCCGCCGCCCCGCAAGTTCTAAACGGTAAGTCGTCATGGTGCGCGGGTCAGCGCGCCAAGCAGCAACGCGTTTGGCGTGAATGTTGGTGTTGCCTTGTCCGACGGTATAACTGCGCCCGGTGCCATCTTCAACCAACAGCACGTCATCACTGAGGGCGTCAATGACCGTAAAGCGGTCGTTCACAGCCTCAGCGGTGATGAGGTTAACGCCGCGCACGTCCACCACCACTTGGTAGCGGTCACGCCACAGCAAATAATCTTCAACCGCCCCATAAGGTGCGCCTAAAACGCGGTGAAACCATGGGGAAAAGCCGTCGAGCGCTAGTGGGCTGAGCGCTAAAGCACTGAGCGCAAACGCAGCCAGGTAGCCAAACTCAGCCGGTGATCCGTAGCCACAACGCCACGTTTTGTTGGTAACAGACACGAACTCGAGTCGTAACGGATACAGCAGCGGCACGCCTTGAATGTTGTGGGCGTCCAACAAGATGTGCGTAAGCATCCCCACCAAGAGCCACAGCCACGCACGTGGGGTGAGCAGCAACAACCAAGAACTAAGTCCAGCCGTCAGGACAAGCCCTAACAGTGAATGCGTGAGGGTGCGGTGTCCTACGGTGCGCTCGAGCTTGCCGCTGACCGGTCCAAACCAACGCCCAATGCCACTGGTGGAGGTATCCACATCCGGGAGTAGCGCACCCACAGCCAGCGCACTCATACTGACAGCGTCGAGCTGACTGCCTAAGCCAGACGCAGTCACGCCAACCAAACCTGCAAAGGCAAGGTGGGTGGGGGCTTTCATGGTTGTTGAGGGGGAGGTTGCTGGTACCGTTGACAGAGGGCTTGGACTTGCTGACGGCTATCTTGCAGCTCGAGCCAAGCGTCATATACCTCTCGACTAAGGTGCGGCACCGGTTGCTGCCAACTTTCCACTGACCAGATGAGATCAGCTTCCCAGGCGTCCAAGCGCGCACACAGGTGTGACGCAGCGTTGACGAGGGCGACCTCTCCCCTACCCTGAGCCTCGTCTGAACGCGGTTGCACGTATGGCACCCTAGTAACTCGCTTGCTGATGATCCCCGACGATGGTCGCTACTGCAGCAGGCGTGAGGCCGCTAACGGTGGCTAGTTGCTCAAGGGCGACAATCACCTGACCGTTGGTGCTGAGTAAACGCACGGCGGCGTCTGCCACGGCCGTTTGAGCACTAATCTGGTTGGCTAAGATGGCGTCCCCCACGGTGTACTGGGCAGCAGTCACGTGAAACGCAGCTTCACTGGCCTCCACTGAACGGGCAGCGGCTTCAGCTGCGTTGACGGCAACTTTATAGTCCACAAAAGCTTGCACGGTATTCACACGGGCTTGCGCCCGAGCGCGGGCCAGTTGAATATCCAAGATGCGCCGCGTGTCACTGCTCACCACCAACTCCATCACGTTGAGGCTAATTGAGATACTGTAACTGGGGCTAGCTTGATTGTAAAAGTCGCCTTCAAGTTCCGCACCCGCTTGAATGGTGAGGGCATCGGTCAAGCGCCCTTCAAACGAACTACTGCGTTCAAGCACCTCAATCTGGGCCAGGGTTTCAAGTACCTCGGCGTCGTTGGCTTGGGCGGCGTTAATGAGTTGTTCCAAGCTCACCAGGTCGCTTGCACTAAACAAGGTCTCAAGGGTTTGTCCGTAGCTAACCTGAGCTAGCCCCAGTAACGCGGCGGCACACAAGGTGGCAATAGGCTTCATCGTTTACTCCTTACTGCGTGGTTTAAGTGACTTACGGATGAGCGGCCCAAACACAATGAGCACACCCAAGCCCAGCGCCGACAGCACGTAGCCGTCCATGTCGTTTTGCACACGGGCGATGTAGCGCCCCGCCATCACAAACGCACCGAGGACAAAGACGAGGGGTGCTAAGGCAACTTGTTTGACGTCTCTGGCTACAAAGCGACTTGTGCCCTGCCGCAACTCGCGGGCGCGTACGAGCGATTCACTGCTGTGATGTTTAACTAAACGGGTAAGTTCAAAAGGTGAGCCTTGCGCTAGCTCGAGCACACTGCGGGTGTAAATCTCCAGATCGTCTGCCACCACGCTGTACTTGTCGATGAGCTTGGTCAGCAAGTCGGCACTGTGTTGTTTGTTGAGGGGTCCCAGCGAAAGTTCATCAAACAATTTCCAAAACCGCTTGCTGCCTTTTTTGGAGAGGGCACTGGCATCCACAGCCGCAATCACCGCAGCAGACTCCACCAACTTGATAAGCCACGGGCGCGAGGTAGGCGTGACCCCGCTCGCATCATCAATAGTGATGATGATGTTGCCGCTCTCCCCTACTAGCCGGCATAACTCAGCCGCTTTGGCGTCGTTGGTACTGAACTGTTTCCCCCACTGTTTCCAGTCGTCGGTGACGCTATCGGTTTGCTGAGGAATAAGCATGTAAGCATGTAATCCTGTAAACAGGTCGCGTAAAAAGCTGGCAAACCCAGGCCCCACCCGCGAAGTTTCGATGAGCTTGCCGTCTGCAGCTAAAAGCGGCATGATGAATTCAATCAGTGCCGTTTTACCCATACCCGCTGGGGCCACAAGCAAGGTTGAGTGTCCCCGCTGGGCATTAGCTAGGAGCGTGCGCGCTTCTGCTTCACGCCCCACAAAGTCGTCGACGTTCATTCCAGCACCACCGTCTTACCGGTGACGCCGTAAATGACAATCTCGCGGGTGTTGCGCCCTTCAAAGCGACTCGAGGTAACTGCAATTCTGAAGTCATCCCCTCCTGGAATCTGGGCGCGACCAAAGGGAGCCGTGTAAATAATGGTGTCGGTTGGGGTGGTGATGGTCACGCCTGCGGGCATGTCCGCTTCAATTACTGAGCCGCTGCTGTTGGTTGTGGTGATGCTGCCTGCGTCCCACGTGACCGTCTGACCAATACTCTGTCGGCGGGAATCACTACGCGCTTCATCCAGTGCAGCACGAACCGTACGCGCAGCACCTAAAAGCTCTTGCCGCCGCGCCCAACCACGCCAGGCGTTAGCTGTTAAGGCAACCAAGACAGCAATGATGCCAATGACTACAAGTAATTCAATAAGCGTGAACCCTTGCTGGCGCTTGGTCTGGTTCATCATCTCTCCTTTCAGCATGCAAGCATGGTTACACGGTTACATGTAAACATGCTTCACTATCAACCTATTAGCAGGTAAACATGGTTACATGTAATTATGGCTACATGGTACAAGGTAAGCAGGTAAACATGCAAACTTGATTACATAGAAACAGGGTTACTTGCGAGCTTATTTGCTCGGCTGCGTCGCCATCATCTAAACTGACAGCATGACGCTACGCGAAAAAATCTATGAGCACATAGACCAGCTTGACGAGACAACCAAAGCAGCAGCAACACAAGTTGGATATAAATAGAAGCATGTTTACATAGTTACATGTAAACATGCTTGAAGATGTGCACATATCTTTTACTCAGAGTGACTAGTTTATTTAAAATACAAGCTGTATGAATTTAATTGTTTATGTAACATATTTCAGTTACGAGAATGGAATGAATAGCTTTAAGGATTCACTTTTACAATATGAGTTAGTTTAGGAAAAGAAGAAGCTTTTCCATCAATTGATCACAGCCTGTTAGTACAGCAGCAGCCATCTCACTGCTTTCTCTATACAAGCCTCGAAACTCGATCATGATAGGACCACTTGGAGCAGGTGGACTTTCGGCATCATTAATCCAGTCCACATGTCCTGAAATGGTTCCAGCAATACTCGTACTGTCATGTTGTGTCAATGTCAAGTATGGCCACAAGCTAGTATCAGCCGGACGCCCAGGCAAGAGCCCTGAACTACCCCAGCCAATAGTGTCACCATGAACAGTAACGTAAAAAATGGTGAGTGTAACTGGGAACGTCCCTAGGCTACCTAATGGGATTTGTCCTTTGGGCGGCTCACGGTACGCTGTGCCTAATGGCGAGGTACTACCTCCCGTAAAGTCTCCCAAACGCTCCAGGTTTGCCCCACTGTCATTAAGCTCGACAATGACCTGCAAGCTTGGTAGTCCAAAGGTTGCCTTGGCCGTCTCATCTTCCCGAACAGTGCCTGCATCTTCCTCATTTACCTCTTTCTTAATAGTATCCGCTTCTATAAGTATAGAGAACAAGCCGTTGTCCGGGCTCCCAGCAGGCCAGCCATCAACTGTAGCAGTCATAGTGTTGTAGGCAGCTCCTTGGCTATCAGGGGTTAATGCTAATAGTGTGTTATCAAAGCTACCGTTTAAGACAAGTCCGTTGGGGAGGGTTGCTTGAAAAGCACATTGCCCCAGCTCAACTTTAGGGGTTTCAGTGCAGCGCAAGGTAAGCTCGAGTGGCTCGGGGATGCCTTCTTCAATGGGATCACCATTTGGGGTAGTCACATAAGGGATCAGGGTGGCGTTGAATTGGTCATTTGCACCAGCACCGCGACAATCCAATCTTAAAGCTACCTCTTGGCGGGCATTTAAGCCACTTAATTCGCCTTGTTGAGCTGTACCCGGGGTGAAGCTAATACGGTCTTGGTCAGACTCGCGGTCAACACCATACGCCACAACATGTTTGAGCGACTCAAGGTGTAACGTCACGCTTACGTCTCGATAGCTGTCAACTTCCACCTCATACGTATGGGCAGTGGTGGGCACCATAGTGATCTTGAGGGGCTCAAAGGTGACCTGTGCCCTTTCTTCAGGCTCAGATGACGATAACGACACGCTGTCATCAGATATGAGATTAGGATAACTCACCACAGCAAAAAGATTCTGCTCACTACCCGCAGGTTGATAAAGGGTAATTTGGTCACGCCGTGTTGGACAATTAGCTTGGCGTTCGGTGGTTGCTTGAAAGTGAGCAATAGGATCACGGGGACGGGTGTCATTAGGGTGGCGCTCAACCGTTGCTACAACTACACGGGGACGTTCAGGGGCAACCAAGGTAATGTCCGCTCCTAGCGACGTAAATGTGTCACTACCTTGAAGCATAGGTCCTACACTTGCTTGGCTATCGTGTTGGAATGGGAAGGTCACAATAGGAGGGGTTGAAGTAAACCCACATTGCCCCAAGGCCTCCTGCGCTACCCAACTTGCATAAAGGTCCATAAACCTAGTAAATCCTTGATCACTACCATGTAAGAAGGGAGGGCTGTCTGAGGTAGTCGCAATTGCCTCAAACACAGGAATCAAGGATGCTAATCCTGGGCTGGGTTGTTGTTCAAGAATATACTTCCAAACGTGCTGGGTGTGGTAGGCAGTTGGTATGGGAACTTCGTCAAGGCGCTCACTGTAAAACATCGTTCGAGCATTGTGTTTAGGGTCAAGTCGTAGCTGAGAGGGGCTTCCCAGTGCCAAGCTTCCCCCTGCTAGGGCAGCGGTACCTTCGACAAACCATAATCTATGCGGATCATTAGTTAATCGAAGCGGTAGATAGCGATACTGAACAGCATGAAACAATTCATGAGCAGTGGTGATTCTGAGTTGTTCGTCGGTATTATATTGAGAGATACACAATAAGAAACGACGCGACTTGGGTGCATAAAAGCCTCCCTTTGTCGACCCACCAGCTGTCTGGCAACTAGCTGATTCACTGTAGTGCACATCAACGACATAATCTAACTCCCCCGGCAGCGATACCGAGGTTGTACCACCATTAACTAAATCATTGACACGTAAGTCTCCATACCTGCGTAAGGCGGGTTCACGAAAGCCTACGCTGCGCAGCGCATTGAGGTAGCCATCTAACCACATAGCGATTTGGGCTTCTTTATTTTCGCAGGTTGCTAGGTCAGTTTGATCGGGTGCACGAGCAAATGAAGCATTATTGCAATCAACACTAAACTCGCTTCCGATGTTTTGAACAGCCAACCCGGTTGTGATGACAGCCGTACTTGGCAGCAACGACCTTATCCAAGGGGCTCGAGTTAGATCAGGTTGGTGGTATGGGTACTGCCTCGTAATATCCATAGAGTTGTCTTCGGGGGGCAGGTAAGCTCCATCACCGGCATTTGTAGTAGGGCGGTTGTCATGTAACAAGGCAACAACCGTACCTTGCTCCTCAAGACCGTACAGTACGACCGCAGCCAAGTTTGGCTCTGTTTGTAAACCAGGTGTTTCAATCACCCATTCAGGCGTTGCACCTTGCGAAAGTTGTTCAAGGATGCCAACTTTGAGCGTTGTACCTTCTCCTTCATAAGGTAGTGCAACAATGAGTGGCACATCTCCAACAACTGAAACTGTTGTTTCCGGTAGCAGAGTGTACACATCTACCAGTGCTAGTCCTATTGGTAAGGGAGGAAACTCGACGTTAGTTTCTGTTTCCGCAGTAAGTTTTAGCTCTGTTGTCAAGGCACCTTCGGGTGCCCCAACAACAACACCTACGTCTGTTGTCACCAGTGTGTTGGGGGTAAGTGCAAGCAAGTTAGTTGGATTGGGTTGGGCTGAGCTGATCCATATCACAAGGCTTAAACTGAGTAACACTAGCCAGGGCTTTTTGATGCTGTGCATAGGTTCTCCTTACACATCTGACTTAACAGAGAGTAGTGGCGAACCGTCAAACATATACCAAGATGAAGTAAGCGAAATGTCAATACAAGGGTTTGACGCTTCTCATTGCGCTTAGGGTAGCGGTTACCGTGAGTACTTTGATGAGGACACATTACGGCCATGTCAAGCTTGAATCTTATTTTTGCTTTAAACAGGCTTTTGCAATTTTACTATTTCTGCCTTGGCAAACGTGGTATAAGTAGGGTCGTTTATACTACGTTTCTATGTTTTATCCTACGTTCTTTGAATCCCTATGAACTCACTGACAGCACCTTATCTGGCAACACTCGCCATCACTATGCCGCTACTGCGTCAGGTGGAAGCGCTGTCGTATTATCGCGGTCAGCAAGACCTCTACCGCAGCCAAGCGCCTGAACTGCTCAAACAACTGCAAACCCTGGCAACCATTGAGTCCACCGAGTCCAGCACGCGGCTTGAAGGCGTTAGTGCGCCCCGGCAACGCATTGAGCAACTCATCCTCAAAGATCCCACCCCACACAGCCGCTCAGAAAGTGAAATTGCAGGCTACCGTGACG
>JBCCOX010000121.1:0-10011 GCA_039025155.1 Deinococcota bacterium
CTGCCACCGAGTAATTTGCTTAAATCAACATCAACTTTTTTGTCTTTATCGTCTGCCATAAAAACCTCCTAAAGCAGCTTTGGCGGTACGGTTCAAGTTAAGGTTTATGTGAGGATTTATTTAACGCAGTGCTATAAGCACATTTCTTATTGTTAAGGCTATGTTATGGCTGTGTTGCAGTAGGGTGCTAGCACTGTTTATCAGGTTTGTAGCTGACGTGCTCATCCCTTAAAGTTAACGAGCTTGAGGGGCTGAGTTAGTTGGCTCAGGTCACGTGATACGTTGACTGATCAGTCTAGGTTGATGGCGTCCTGAGTTGATAGCAATCCTGAGCTGATAGCATCTACCAAATACGGGGTAGTGTTGCACCCACAAGCCCATGCCAGTTGGTACGCTTTAGTACTCTAGAACAAAACTACCGTCTTGGTCTGTGTCTTGTCTACGCTGCTGTAAGTCTGACCTGCTGAGCGCGCGTTGGGCACTGCTAGGTTGAGCTGTTAACACTGCATTGAGTTCATCTTTGCGTTGTTCTAACGAGGCAAGCTGTTGCTCGAGCCCAGCCAGACGCCCCCGCAAATCCCGAATTTCATTGATGGTACGCCGTTCTTCGTTGCTAATCCTGTAGAGTTCTAAGTAAACGCGCGTTTCGGTCATCGGCAAGCTACTGCGCTGCTGACGTGAGCTAATGCGCGAGCTGAGTTTAGGGCGCGCTCGAGGCCGCACTTTAGGCGCAAATTTAGGCGTAGGCATAATCAATATCTCCTGTGTATTCGCTCAAGAGTTGCATCAGATGAGTGCGCGTTTCTTGGGAAGCATCATCTTTCACAATAGAATTATTGAGTACATCAAAGACAATCTGGCAAAACGCAGCGTTGTCGGCTGAAACTTCTAGCTCGCGCACAGCCGCAACTTTGGCAATTTGTAACGACGCCCGAATAGAGCCCAAGGTGCGCTTACCTACACCTTGTTCGTGAGCAGTTCGGACCACCTCCACAATACCTTTGACGGCCGCTGCAGGCAGGCCGGACTTACGGCTTACAATAGCAAGTTCAGTTTCTTTGTCAACCGTGCCCAGTTCCATGGTGACCAAGCGGTCATGAAGGGCTTCTTGGACGGTGTGAACGCCCGCGTAATCTTCTGGATTCGAGGTAAAGATAGCCCGAAATTCAGGGTGGACTTTAATGTAGCTGCTCGAGCCTTGGCTCGAAGGTAGTACCAACAAGCGCTCTTCTAAAACCGGCAGTAAGATGTTGTTGGCTTCTGCTCTGGAGCGGGTAAATTCGTCATAAATAAGTGTGTAGCCGTCGCGGCAAGCTACGGTGAGACGATCATCTATCCAGTTTTCGCGTTCTTCTTCTTCAACTTTAACCACCGAATGAATAAAGTTGTCAACAAGTTTGCGGCGCCGAAAGCCGCCAACACGCCCCACCATGTCCGAGGACACTAAGCCTTCATCACCTGACATGAGTACCAAGGGACGGCCCAACAAGTAAGCAATGTGAAAGGCTAAGGTTGTTTTACCTGAGCCCGCGTGACCTTCTAGGTTGAGCCCAAAACCAGCATCCAGATAGCCCATAGCGCGTTCGGTCAATTCTGCAATATAGGGTGTATTGACAAAGTCTTGCTTAGGACGGCTGGCAACGACAACACTCACGGCTCATCTCCAGTGGGGTTTGGGGTGTCAGCAGTTTCTGTGTCTGGTTTTACAACTAGATAATAGCCACGGTTGCGCGCTTTGACGTGGCCGCCGTCGAGCAAGCTTTTTAGATGCCCTTCTACGGTGGCCCGGTCGAGGTCGCTAGCGCTTTCAACGGGGGCACTTTCAACGAGGGCGTTTTTGAGGCTGGTCACGCTACTGCCTGGTTTTTGTTCAATGAGTGCAAGTAGCGCGGGTAAAGGCTCAGCCAAAGTTTCAGCCAAGGTTACTGTGGCTGTGTTGTCAGGTTTTGGGGCAGCGCTCGAGCGTTTACTGCTGGTCTTTGTTGGTTTGCGCGTTGTTTTTTTAGCAGAACTGCGCTTACTTGTCTGACGTGCGCTGGTCTTTGTTGGTTTGCGTTTTGGTGTGGACGCGCTCGCTGTCTGGGTCGTTTGGGGTGTTTTGTCTGTTTGGGCTGGTTGGCTTGAAGATGATGGTGATGAGGGTGCTTGGGCCGTCTGGGACGGCTGGCTAGCTGCTGGCGTAGTTTGCGCCTTCGGGCGGTGATACTGCCGTCGGTAAGGCGCGCGTTCAGCTCGAGCTGCAGCAAGTAACTCGGCAATGTCGTTGCGCCGTGTTTGCTGCTCGAGGGCGGCACGTTCGCTGAAACTAGTACGAAAGTCGCTGAGGTCTTGGCTTAGGTCGCTGCGCAAGTCGTGTAAAAAAGCTTGCCGATCTTGTTGGTCTTGGTCACTTTGCTGCTGTAGTTCTTCGACGTAAGCCCGGCGTGCTGCTTGGGAACTGCTGTGCTGAACAGCTAAATCGCTGCGAATCGTGTCCAACAAATCTTGGGTTTCACTACTCAAGTTACGAATATACGCTTGCCGCTCAGCGGCATCTTCTGCTTTACTCGCGTCGTAGCTTTGGCGGAAGCTGTTGAGGTCTTGCTGTATATCCTCGCACAACTGGCTCAAAAAAGCGGCTCGAGCAGCTTGGTCGGCGCTCGACTGGGCAGCTAAGTCCGTGCGGGCGTCCTCGAGCAGGGCCTGCGTTTTGTCATGAAGTTCTGCGATAAACGCTTGGCGTTCTTCGCGGGAGGCTTGTGTGTCTTGGGCAAACTCACTGCGGAAAGCGTCTAGGTCGTGTTGAACCTCGTCTCGAATGTCTTCTAGATAAACTTGCCTCATCTCTTGTTGCTCTTCATGTAAGCGGGCCCGCTTGCGCTGCACGTCTTCGCGTAGGGCGGCAACATAGGCAAGACGCTCGTCTTGGCTTTGTCGGTTGACCTCGAGCCAAGCTTGGGTAGCAGCACGTTGATCAGCAACTTCACTGCGCAAGTTGTCAAGATAAGCTTGTCGCTCAGCTTGCCGCTGTTCCGGTGTATTGTCCTCAGCTTGGGTGTTTTCAGTAAGATGAGGTAATGGTTGTGAGGGACGATTTTTGGGTGCGATGTTAGCACCTCCTTAAACGCGCTGACATGAGGTTAAAAACAAAAGCCTGAGAATTTAAAAATAATAAATAATATAAATAAATTTAGGTAAAATTACAAGATAGTATTGAGATTCGATTAAAATATTGTAAAAACGCATCAAATTGAATTGATTATAATGTTGTAGTTCACATCAATCCAAGGGTGGTCTTTGGCTGCGCCATATTTCGTGATCATTTAGGGCTTAAGTATCACTATGTAATACCGTTTCCGGTTAATTCCTAAAGGAATTAACCGGCGTGGAATGCGTAGAAAAAATACGGATTCCGTTAGGAACGGAGTAAACGCGCTAGAGTTTATGTAGTGTTCAAACGGAATCCGTATAACACTTAAAACTCACTTTAGCTGTTACATCATGTGTGTCGGCTTATAACGCAGTGTTTAGTAGAAATATCTAATAGATGATAAGCATTTGCAACCACCTAAGTCCCTTGGGCAAGGCAGCCTAATGAGCAAGGCAGTAACAGCACTCGAGGCTCTAGCAAGCTAGCTGAGCCTCGAGCACCCTAAAAATCAACTATCTTAGACAGCAGGTTGGGCAGCAGTTGAGGTTAAGCCCACAGCCTCAGCGTATTTTAGATAGGTTTCAATACTTGCAATGACAACGCGAGCCTCAATAGATACCAGTTCAATGCCGACGAGCGATACACGTGCAAAGGCGTCAATCACAATACCTTTGTCCAACACGCGATCAATAACTTCAACCAAACTTGACGAACCACCAGATGTTTCAATTGCCATGACAGCCTCCTTAAAATGACCTTGTACGACGTAAAGCTTGTGTAATGTAAGCTTGTCTAACGTGAGCAAGGTGTAATGCAGTGTGCAAGCTATAGTCGCATACAGGCTGTGTTAGCTAAGATCACAATTTTGAATAAAATCATAATGTTGAGTACAACCTGATAGCTTAGGCACGAGCAGCTTGGTGCATTACCTAGACATGTGTTGCATGCTAAACAACAAGACGCTACAAATTGCTGCAGGGTATTGTGCCTAATGCACATTTAGATTAAAACAGCACCCGCTAGAAAACACGCCGTATTTCACTACAATTGATCTTTATGAAATTAGCAAACTGTATACAATGTGTGCCAAAGTCGGCTTGTGAGTGTTGGCGTTCTTGCTGTCACAGCACGGTTATGTACAGTATGAAACCAGTACAATAGCTTGAGCAGGTTGTGCCTAGATTGTGTAGATGCTTGCCTGCTGAAACTGTTTCGTGACAACGCTTATGAGTTGCTATCAGCAGGTTGAGGCTGTTCTGATTCAGGTGCTTGAGGCAAGGTGTTTTTTAAGAACTTCACCAAGTCGCGCTCGAGCATGGGGTCAAAGCCAACCCAATTGATGTCACTGTGCTGATTCTGTGGGTGAACGCCAATATAAACTAAAAAGTGACCGTCATAAAAACCAATACGCAGACAAACGCTACCCTTGTCAATGATGAGCACGTTGGCCTTGCGTTCAAACGGAATATCTAGCCATAGACACACCGATTCAGCTCGGTCAAGTCCGTCCATAACTATGATTCTAGCATGGACAGGTTGCTCTGGAACCAGCTTGATATAAGCCTAAACTTGTTGCGTATCATCGGTCAAAAGACAGCGTATTAATTGAATGAAAAATGATACTTGAAACACAAAACAGAACAATATCTTTAAAATAAGAATATGTTACTGTTTTAGTTTACATGTGTGGATACAATAAATAATTAAGTATGAAATGTAAACTTTGGATGCTCTTATGAAACTTACTGGCTCACTGGCTAATATTGCTTTTGATGATGTTTTAATATTGCTTGTCCAATACCGAGGAACCATACAAATTTGGGACTTGCCAGGAGATGCGGGGGTGCGTTTAGATATTGAGCAAGGAAAAATTAAAGCATTTTTCGTCAATTATCGTCCAGTCAGTAGTAAAAGTAAGATTACAAAGATAGTGGCACAGCTTTTCGATATAAAAAAGGGGGTTTTTAGTTTTAACCCAAAACCTCCAGAAGCACTGGAAAACAATCTCGAACTAGATATTCAGCAGTTGTCACTTAACGCAGCAGTTCTTTTAGATGACACTAAAAAGATAGGTACTGCTAACAACCTGCTTACTGTAGACACGGAAATGCATACAGAACAAACTCTAATAGCCCATGTTAACAATCTGGTAGGTGATTTACAAAGCCGTTTTCATCATGTTGAAGGCATTGTAATTAGCACTCATGAGGAACCTCTAAAATTTGGAGACACTCAAAAAATCACAGAACTTATTACAACCTTTAACAAAAAAGATGCAGCTCACTCTACGACTCATCGTGTAGTGACCCATGCAGTCATTGTCTGTCAGCATGGTGATCTGGGTGAAGCAGTCTTACAAGAATTAGATTTTACACTACTAGTATATAGACTTGAAAATTTTAAATCTATATTTTGTGTTAAGGGAATTGATAAAAATTTGCATCATCAAATACGAGAGGTAGCCTTGCAAATTGTAGAGTTTTGGATGGGTAGTGCTAAACCTAAGACGTTGTGATAGCATCTAAATGCTTAGGGCTACATCTTAGTAGTATCACAACCTAGATCATTACAAAGACTACCAAACTTAATGTGCAAGGACGATATCCGACGATGAAACTTACCCAAGCAGGCGCACAAGCAATTATTAACAAGGTTGCGTCGGGTGAGCCGCCGGACTACAACCACTACTATTACAGCAGTGGGCTCGAGCCCTTGCTCACAAGCCTTGCCCGTGAATACTTAAGCGATTATTTGCTGTCGGGGGGTACAGCGTTTAAGTTGTTGGTGGGGCCCACCGGGTCCGGTAAAACACACTTGTGTTACGCGCTGCGGGACTTAGCATGGCAACACAACTATGCTGTTGCTTACCTGCCAGTGTCTGCCACAGGTGCTGCGTTTGCAGATTTGGCAAGCGTGTATCAACAGATCAGTCAATTACTGATGGTGCCACCTTATGGCTACAGGCGTGCTGCGACGACGGGGCCGCTAGCACCAGAACCGCTTTTACACGCCCCCTTAGCTGAAGAGCGCGGTCTAGCCAGTGTGTTACAAGGCTGGTATGCGCGCAGCTACCTTGCTGCTTGCGGCAAGTTGCTAACATCAGCTAGCTCCCAAGCGGCAGACCCTATAGCTATTGACCCTGCAGCTATTGATGCTGAACGTATTGATGCTGAACTTAAAGCCTACCTAGCGCAGGTAACGAGCAGCTTAGAAACCGATAACAACAACTTAACCCGCGCTTTGTTAACAGCGTTTGAGGCGCTAGCTGCAGCGCAACCCAAAGTGTTTGAAGCTATGCTTACTTGGCTGTACGGACAGGGGTTTAACAAGGTTTTACACAAAAAACGGCACGGCATTTTAGAACCCGTGAGTGCGCGCAACGCACTATCGCTCATTTGCGGGCTTAGCCAGTGGTTGCGGTTTATAGGCTATGGCGGGTTAGTTATCTTGCTAGATGTACAACAAGCTGCGCCTGAACGGGCAAGTAAAAGTCAAGTTGCCCATCTTGTCAACCTGTTGAGTGTTGTGAACGACACCGCCAACCAACGCATGAGCCATGTCATGTGGGTTTACGCAACCCACGACACAGCTTTTTTAGAAGGGGGCGCACGGGTACACAAAGCCTTACAGCAGCGCCTAACAAGTGTGTTCGACAGTGACTTAAACCCTTCTGGCGTGCATCTTGACCTGAACAGTTTGTTACCGCTAAGCCGCGACCACTTAGAAGATGTGGGCTATAAACTTGCTTACTTACACGAAGTTGCTTACCGCCAAGCGTTTGAAGATGAACCCGCGCTCGAGGCCTGCATCAACTTGGTGATTGATCACACCTTAACAGCAGCAGGGAACACAACTAACATCACAACCAGTACCACAACCAGCACGACAACAGAAGCTGCTCGAGCTGGTTCGCGGCGGCAGTTTATCCAGTTACTTAGTGAGGCCCTAAAGGTCTTGCGGCTCGAGGGGCGCAGCATGTCCCAAAGCGACCTAGCTAACTTAGCTGAAGGGTATCGTGAACGCGCTTAAACCAACTCGTATAGACCACCCCGAGTTTGGCCTTGGTGAGGTGCTACGCGCCGTTCACCAAGGCTTTTACTGGGATGTGAAGTTTGCAGACGGTAACGAGCGCAGGTTGTCAGCAGATAGCCTCGAGCCACCTGTCTTAGCTGCCCTTGCCCAGCAAGCAGGGTTAACCGAAGAACAACTCGCACCACAACACCGTGGTGAGTTACACAGCCCCCGAGAGCTACACAGGACTCGAGGTAGCAGCTCGCGTGTCCTCATTGAAGCGTTGCGCTTGGGCATTGTGCCCAACGATGCAGCCAAAACGTTTATGTTTGGCCAAACCCTAGCAAGGACTGCCGTTGATACGTGGCTTGCCCGCCGCGGCGACGGTGCGGCTGTGCTGGTTGGCGACTACGGCACGGGAAAAACTCATTTGTTGCAATATTTGCGGGCGGACGCTTTAGCCCAAGGTTATGCTGTCGCTAGCGCCACCATTGACCTTACCGAAGTGCCGTTTCATCAGCCCAAGCGGGTGTATGCTGCGTTGGCAAATCAGTTTGTTTACCGTTTGCCCGGCACGCCTGAGCGCGGGCTGGCTGAGTTTTTAGAAGATGCAGCTTGCGCTGGTGCGCTGCGTAAACACCCTTATTTTGCGCTGTTAGCTGAGCAGCTTGACGCGCTAACTAAACACGCAGAGGCAGCTAAAGATGACCTCAACGACAACAATATTAGCGAGCAGGATGATATTACGAATCATGCTCAGCTAGAGGGTACATTGGCATGGCTCATGGGCAACGCAGATGCCATGACGCCAACTGGCGCTAAAACACTGCCAGATACGGCAACGGCAGCCAACGTTTACACCTATTTGCTGACCAGCCTCGCCTACATCGCCAAATACACCTTTGGCTTGCAGGGGCTTGTACTGCTCATTGATGAGGTTGAGGCTGTGAACTCTGGCTATTACAGCAAAAGCCAAGATGCTAAAAGTTTTAATTTTTTACGTGCGCTTATGCAGGTCTCAGCAGGCGGCAGCCGCCTCGAGCCACATTGGTGTGAGGCTGCTACAAGTGCGCCGTTAATTTCGTCTGGGATGCATCAAGACATCCCGTTTGCTTACGCCAATCCCAGTCACTTGCGGACCATGCTGGCACTTACGCCAACACCCTTGTTAGAGGAGCTAGACGAACTTGCTAGGGCCCGTAAAATCTACCTCGAGCCCCTTGACAAAACTGCTCTTATGGACATGTACGCGAGTATTTACAGCCATTACCTAAAAGCGTATCCACCCAGTAACCCCTACTGGTTTGGAGATGCTGCCAAAACCCAAAACGTTGACCTTATTGCCAAGGTCGTTGAGGCTTACACCGAGACAACCCGTTTAGTTGTTAAAGGTGCAGTAGAGCATTTAGATGTGAGCCGGCACTTACAAGCTGACAAGTATTAGCTGATTTAAGGTGAGCTAAGCTCGAGGCTAGCTTGTAGGCGGGCTACAGCATCACTACTGAGCCAAGCTTGCCAGACGTTGGGGTAGGTACGTAAAAAGTAGTCGCGCGTTTCTTCTACAGACACACTGCCGCCCTGATTGTGAGAGAGCAAGTCACTTAGAACATTGGCCTCAAATTGCAAGCTGCCAAATAGGCTGGCAAGCTCCTCGGGAAGTTGCTCGACAAAACTTGCGGTCATCACGGTGAGTGCCGGGTTGGCTGGATAGTTGCACGCTTGGTCACTTTGCCAACATTCCTCACTGTAGGGGGGTTCCTCGAGCCTCACCAAATCGTAAGTGTGAACCAGCCAACTTGGGGACCACGCAAACCCAAACCAAGGTGTACCGTTCTCTTGAGCGACTTGTAACGAACTCACAACCTCACTGGCACTTGCAGGTGCAAGAACAGCCATGTTGATGTCGTAAGCAGCGAGTTTGGCCAAGTTGATGTCATAACACAGCCATGAGGTGCTGCAGTTGACAAAGGCGAGTTGCTGAAACGCTGCAGATGTCTCGCTTGTTGCGGTGTTGCTTGTTGTAGGGTCGTTAGTTGCAGTTTCTGTCGTATCTTCCGGCGCGGTTGATGCTGTTGAGATAGCTGCTTGACTGATGAACCACGCGGCAACATCGGTAACAGAAAGACTTTCTGCTGGAGGCGCGCCGTCCTGTGGTGGGCGAATGGCGAGCAGCAAATCCCTCGAGATATAAAACCCATCTTGCCGTTCGTAGAGGCTTGCCAGTGAGATAAGCGTGCCATCTGCCAAGCTGCTTGTGAAACTTGGACTAACATGTTGGCTCGAGACACCCAAAAGCATATCTAGCTCACCGCGTATAAGCGCAAGCTCGAGGGCTTCGGGCAATCCGCTGCGCTGCTCAACACTGCAGCCATAGCCTTCACTGAGCAGATAACTCACAATGGCGTTCACAAGTTTGCTAGTTTGCCAAGCATACGCACCAAGTTGCACGGGGGCAGCTAGTGGACAGACCGAACTTGTATCTGGCGCGCTCGTATCTGCTGCATTTGTGTCTGCTGGTGGAGATGTATCACCCTCAGCAGGTTGGGCCCAAGCAAGGTTTAAGCCGACCAACATAAAGATGACACCGATAGCAGCTAATGCGCGCAACACAACAGAGTCCGTGTGCGTTCTGACGCTAGACCTCCATTGCCCAAGCTTAGGTAACATTGTTGTACAAGCACTCCTTTAATTCGAGTTTACAGGGTTCAAGCTTATAGCGTTCATCATTGAGCTGACAATGCCTGCGTCACGTAAGGTCTAGCAGACCTCATAAATGTATAAAGTGATGTTTACATTTGATGATGTAAACAGGCTTATACTGTATCGCCAAGCTAATTTCTAAATAAGGCCA
This sequence comes from Deinococcota bacterium, assembly GCA_039025155.1. GTDB lineage: Bacteria > Deinococcota > Deinococci > Deinococcales > Trueperaceae > JBCCBI01. The sequence goes on from JBCCOX010000121.1 coordinate 9,993, forward strand.
AATCGTTAGACGACGTCTC
>JBCCOX010000122.1:0-9930 GCA_039025155.1 Deinococcota bacterium
ACGGCTTCACCTGAAACAATTACGTTGGGAGAATCTACCCAGTTAAGCTGGCAAGTATCTGGCACAGAGCCCATCAGCTTGTCTTTGAGTCCGCCCGCGAGTGGCGAGCTGCTTAGCCCACTGACGCTTTCACCTACTGAAACCACAACCTACAGACTCACGGCCAGTAACGCTGAGGGTGCCCGCAATGCCAGTGTCACAGTGACGGTGTTAGATGCAGCCGCGCCTACCATTAACGACTTTAGCGCATCTGCGAGTGCATTGACAGTCACGTTTACGTGGTCACTCACAGCAGCAGAGCCTCTTGCCTGTACGCTCGAGCCCGGTGACGGCAGTGACGTTTTATCATTTGACAACTGCTTAACGACTCAGCAAACTAGCTACACCTACAGCCAAGCAGGTAGCTACACGGCTGTTTTAAGCTTGGCCTCGGGTGCACGTCAAAGTGTGACCTTTGTGGTCAGTGAGACCGTAGGTGAAGACGTGTTAATTGGTGGCTTTGTAGACGAACAGTCGCGCAACGTCATTATTATTATGACCGACGAAGACGGTGAGCAACGCGCTGCTAGCTTAGACGATGTGAACGCAGCCATTGCTGTAGTGGAAGCAAGTTATGGGGTCACCTCTACACAGCCTGCCATTCGCGGTGCCAACGCAGCGGTGCTGAGCTTGTTGCAACAGACAAGCAGCACAACCCGCAGTTTGTTTAATGTTGCCCGTGAGTTTGTGGTGGCGGTGACAGCAAATGGTGAGGTGATTGCCAGTAGTGCGTTAGAACGGCTTGACACATCTAACGACCCCCAAGAAACACGCCTCGAGTTCAACTTACAAGTGCCGAGCGAAGAAACCGTGGCCCTGCTTGTGGCTGAACCAGATGGGCGCGGTGGCTGGCTCTGTAAGGGCTTGCTCGAGTACCAAACCTTAAACGGCCAGCAAACAGTCACGAGCAGTCAAAGCCTTTACCGCTTTAACCGTGAGCTAGCTGGTAACAACACACCTTATAGCACAGGGCGCTTTCAATTTAACGAGCTAACTGCCAACTTGGCGTCGCGCCGCGCGGCTGACTCGAGCAGCACCATGCAAGCTGACCTACCTAGCCCCGAAGTGCAAGAGGCCATTGTGTCTCTAGCAGACGCGCCCGAGTTTCAAGACGGCCTCTACCGTTTTTGTGGCAACCCAGACATCGCCAGAAACGATGTAGTTGCCACCATTGACTGGCGTAGCGATATTTTTAATGTAAGCACGCTACCGCCCAACACCAACCCCGACCTTGTGCAAGGTGAAGCGGCTGTTTATGACTTTTCGATTGCGCTCCTGCTTGAAAGCATTAGCGAGCAAGACGCTAACGGCAATACTGTCACCAGTAACCGCTTTTTAGGGGCCTCACCCATTGACGTGAACGGTAATGTCAACGTTCAACTTGTGCGAGACGCCCTAGATAACCTCAACGCCACCTTGTTTTTTACCGATGTCGCTTTTTTTGATGCTAGCAAAGAGCGCTTCCCACTCACGCCCTCGTATGAATTTGATGCAGGTGCGCAACTTAGTAGCACCCAAACCCTCGAGCAGCAAGACACTCAACAAGACGGGCCAGTCGTGCCCGAGTTGGTGGACTTGGGTGTGATTGATGGCGGCTTGGGCTATATTCAAGGGCAAGTACTTGACCTAAGTGGCCAGCCCGTAGCTGGTGCTAGCGTGATCATTGTGCTGGATGGCGAGCGCCTAGCGTTTAACGCAGCAACCAGCGGGGCAGATGGCAACTACGAAATTTTTATTCCTAGTGATACAGCCAACAGCTATATTTTGTACGCCCAAAACGCTGACGCAAGCCTAGCTGGTCTTGCCGGTAACGACGACACAGGTGTGCGCTTCAACGTACCCGGTAGCCGCATTTTTGATCAGGACATTATTTTAGATGTGCCCCTACCCGGCGTGATTCCACCTGCCAGTCAACAACCCACGGCAGACGCAGGTGAGGACCTAGAAACGCTGGTTGGTAACGAGCTTAGTCTGACAGGAAGCGTCAGCGACCCAGATGGCGACAATTTAATTGTGCGCTGGCAGCTTATTAGCCGCCCAGAGAATAGTGATGCCAGCTTGACGGGCGTTGTGACCACCACTACAAGCTTCACACCAGATGTTGCTGGCGATTACGTGCTGCGCTTACTCGCCTTTGATGGTGAAGCCATTGGGTCAGATACCGTCACCGTGACCGCACTCGAGACGGCAGCACCAGATAGCGTACGCTTTGTGCTGCCATCTAGTTTTATCATTCTCAGTGAAGGTGGGGAAGCTGTAAACTTGATACTCGAGCGGTCAACAGCAAGCCAAGCAGACTTAACCGTACAATTGCAACTGCTGCCAGGCTCATCTGCAGATGCTAGTGATATTGCCATTACAGGTGCAACTAATCTGGATGGCGGCAGCTATGAGGTCAGCCTAGCGGCAGGCGTCCAGCAAACTTCGGTCAATGTGCAAGCGTTAGCAGACGATCTGCTAGAAAGTAGCGAGCTACTTGTGCTCGAGCTTGTCACATCTGCCGACTACAGCCTAGGCGACCCTGCTGAAGCTAGGTTCATCATCTTGGACAGCAGCCCCAACCTCACCAATTGTGATGCTGCCATCGCCACAACCCAAAGCGATATTGATGCCCTCAGCAACTGTCAATTTATTGAAGGTAGCCTTGTCATTGATCCACTGGCGACAATTGACCCTACAACCCTGACACTTGCTCAAAATGACGCTATCACTTCACTTGCCCCGCTCAGCAACCTCGAGGCTATACGTGATGACCTCTTTATTGGCAATACGACATCCCTGACGACCCTTAATGGACTGGACCTACTGGCTAACATCGGCGGGGATTTAATCATCAAATCAAACAGTGGACTTATGTCGCTCAACGGCCTAGGCACGCTAGGTGCTGTTGACGGCGACATTGTGATTGCCAATAATTCAGTCTTAACTGCGCTCAACGATCTCACCAGCCTTACCAACATCGGCGGCAGTCTTTACATTGGTTATGACAACGCTACAGAAACGCTGGCAGGTAATCCTGAACTTACCGACCTAAGCGCAATTAACGACTTAATTGAGGCCGACATTGACGGTGATGACATCATCATCAGTGCCAATGCCAAGCTTGACTGCCCTGTCCAAGACCTAGCATTTGAGAATGCAGTTACAGCATCCGAGGGCAACCTTGTGAACTGTAACGAGACCGACATTATCACACCTAACATTATTAGTTTCACCGCTTCATCTAATACAATCCTTGAAGGTGAAATGAGTACATTGAGCTGGCAAATTACAGGTGACGAGCCAATTACACTCACCCTTTCGCCAAATATTGGTGATGTGTCGGGGTCAAATAGTGTGGAAGTTAGCCCAAATGCCACTATCACCTATACACTTACAGCCACTAATATTGTGACGTCTGCCAGCGATACAGAAACTGTTACCATTACCGTCACATCTGAACCAGTAGCACCCACAATTGTTACGTTTAGCGTGCTACCTGATTTGATTACCTCTGGTGAATCCAGCACAATTAGCTGGGAAGTTACAGGTACCGAGCCAATCACAGTTGAGATTATGCCGGAGGTGACAGAAGTTTTTGGGCCCGTTGATTCAACGTCTGTCACACCCGCAGAAACAACACTCTACACGTTGAGAGCTACAAACGATATAGGGAGTGTTGAAGACACTGTTACAGTTGAAGTTGATCCCTGCACTAATCCAGAGGATGTAACCAGTCAAGATGAGTTAGATAATCTTGCGCCTTGTATAGAAATTGTAGGAGGTCTACTTATTCGAGATAGCACAAATATCTTCGACCTGAGTGCACTGGATGGGCTCGAGCGTATCGTTGGAGACCTCGTTATTAATAATAATGCAGGGCTAACCTCACTCCTAGGGCTAACCAGCCTAATAGAGGTTGAGGGTGACTTAGAAATTACTAGTAACTCCGCTCTAGCCTCTTACAATGGCATGGACGTACTCACAGATGTTAGCGGCAGTGTAGTGTTAGGGCAAAATGACGTTCAAGACCTCACTCACTTAAACAGCTTGACAATCATTGGTGGGGTTTTAGAAGTTAAAGATAACGATCTACTAGAGACCATCTCAGGTTTTCAAATGCTCAATAGTGTCGCTGGGCTAGAAATTAGCAATATCAGTGATCTCAGCTCCATTACAGGCTTTGATTTACTTGCAACCATTGATGGTGATCTCATCATTAACAATTTACCGTCGCTAGCATCTCTTGATGAATTTAACTTCACTACAGTTAGTGGGAACATTACCATTACCAACAATGGTACGTTACTTGATTTGTTTGGGCTAGAAAACATTACTGGCTATAACGACCTTAACACCGTCATCGTGGCTAGCAATGACTCTCTAAGTTGCCCACCACCACCCACCATCAGCTTCGAAATAGACGAAGGACCATGTACAACACCTGTGCTTCAAGACTGTCCTATATCCGGTACTGCAGACATTTTTGTGACTACCCAAGTAGACCTTGACAGCCTGGACAACTGTGGACGCATCACTGTAAATCTAATTATTAACAGTAGTGAGTCAATTAACCTAGCCCCGCTCAACGAGCTGACTGAAATTACTGGTAATTTAGAGATTCTTAGTAGCGACGGTCTAGTGTCTCTCAATGGACTCAACGATCTAGAAAGCGTCGGTGGCCATTTAGTTATTGACAACAACAATACCTTAATGTCTCTCGACGGATTCGACAACCTAGAGAGGGTCGACGAATATTTAGATATTATCAATAACGACCTCTTAACGTCTCTCGATGGACTCGATAACCTGGAATCTATTGGGAACGATTTGGATATTATTGGCAACGATGCGTTAATATCTCTCGATGGACTTGATAATCTAATGTTTCTCGGTGACGATTTATTTATCACTACCAATGATAGCCTTACAAACCTCGACGCTTTAATTAATTTAACGACCATCGGCGGTGATATTACGATCAGTGAGAATCTGATCCTTCAAGACATCACAGGACTGGCCAACGTAGCAAGTTATGACAATGTTAGTAATACCGTGACCATCACTGAAAACGAGAATTTTTTCTGCACGCCACCCCCACCCTTTGAGGTTGATGAATCTTCAGATAACGCATTTGATTGCCTTTAAATGATGTTGGTTTAATGCCCTTTAAACTCAGCTTTGCGCTTTTCAAGGAAGGCTTTCATGCCTTCCTGCGCATCTTGAGTTGTCATCGCCATGCCAAACAAGTCAGCTTCGATTTCTAGGCCGTGACTAAGGGTACTGGCAAGTCCTCGGTTCACAGCTTCTTTGGCAAGTCCCAAAGCAATAGGTCCATGCGGTAAGGTCAGCCGGGCGAGGTCTTTGGCAGCGTCTAGTGCGTCCTCTGCTACACGGTTAACGAGTCCAAGTTGGAGGGCTTCGTTTGCGTCTACACTGCGGCCCGTCAGAATAAGGTCAAGTGCGCGGCTTTGACCAATGAGCTTGGGTAAGCGCTGCGTACCCCCAAACCCCGGAATAAGCCCAAGGCCAACCTCGGGTAAGCCTAGGTTGGCCTTGGGGCCAGCTACGCGCAGGTCGCAGGCAAGGGCAAGCTCGAGCCCACCCCCCAAAGCTAAACCGTCCAGTGCAGCAACGGTTGGAAATGGTAGGGCGGCCAGACTATTCAGCACATCTTGCCCAGCTAGGGCAAATTCCCGCCCCCCGTAGACATCGTGAATATTGGCCATGTCTTGCAAGTCGCCACCTGCTGAAAAGGCTTTTGCAGACCCCGTGAGAACCAGCGCGTGTACCTTGGCGTTGGCTTCGGTGACCTCGAGCGCTAGCCCAAGTTCAAACAAAAGTGAACTTGAAAGTATGTTGAGGTCGTCATCATGTGTGCCCATTGTGACGACAGCTAAGCCGCCGTCTAGCTCGAGCTGCACATGCTGTAAGTCATTTACGTCAATTACGTCCATGCCACCACCATACCGCAGCAATCATCACAGGATTGCTAGAGACAGGATTGTTAATCGATACGCCTTGCGCGTTGACACAAACCCGCTTAGGGTGCTGCAATGGCTCGAGACAAGGGCAATTTACAGGCAATTCACGGACAATTGTAGCGTAATGTAGCAATCTTTGTGATAAGACACATAAGGGGGTTTTGTAAGCGCGGTGACTTTTTAAGCGCAGTGGTTTTATAAATGCAGTGGTTTTATAAGCGCGGTGGTTTTATAAGCGTTGCTCTATACTAATCACGAGCCTTATCGTCAACGCAGCCCTCGAGTCTCTGTTGTCATTTTCTCAATGATTATTTTTTGTCTAACGATGTCTTAATAAGGTCTGGTTAATCTGTAAAAGGTTAACTCGAGCAGCGCATGTAGAAAAGGCTATAGCTTCCAATAAGATTGAAGCAATCCTCTACGAATTTGGTGTTGTGGTTTATCTGGGGTTTATCAGAATCTGTGTGACAGCTCACTTTGGGTAGCTCATACTGCCTTGGGAAAGGTCATCTAGCTATGTTTTTAGGTCGTTTTTGGCGCAAATTGCGTATCTCTCTCAAATTAGGCTTAACCCTTGGCGCGCTGTCACTACTTATTTTTATTGTTGCAGGGCTAGGGGACATAACGCTACGTCGCGTTATTACTCGAAACACTGAGGTCATCAATACTAACTTTGAAATAGAACGCTTGGTTTTGGAAATGGTTAACCACTTACAAGCTGCTAGGGAATCTGAGTTTGCGTTTTATTTGTTTTATCCGGAAATTGGCTACGATCAAGCCTACGACTTATATGCGCTTGACGTTTTAGAGGAGCTTGACGAAGCTATTGTATTCAGTGAGCAACTCAGCAATGTTATTGAAGGTACTGTTAGCCAGCAAGAACAAGAAAGTGTTGTCAACCTCTTTTTAAGCCTTGCTGGACAATACGAAATAGCCTACCGGATGACCTTAGTTCACATTGAGACCTTGGTTGATCTGGAAGTCCAATTAAATGGTGCTAGGACAAACTTAGGACTTTATACAAACACCCAACTGATCCTTGGGGATATGTATGAAAATATTGTTGAATTTCAGCAGACGTATTTTCGCACCAAAGATCAAGAGGCGATGCAAGCTGCGATTAGCGAAGCAGACAAACTTGCTGACACTGCTCCCATCTTTTTTGGCAGCACGGATAATGCGCGTGATCAAATTGTCCTTGAAGGTATTCAACGTGGTGTTGAAACCTACCGTCAACTAGCGCTCCAGGTCGTTGCGCTCAATAGCCGCGTTAGCACCCAGATTGGGCGCGTTGACTTACAAGCGAGTAGCATTGCTCCGGCAAGCGAGCAACTGCTTAGGTTTGCTCGTGAGCAAACCCAACTCGCGCAAGCTCAAACTCGGCGTACGCAGCGGTTTACAACTTTGGCATTACTGGCAGCGTCAATAGCTTCTTTGGGCTTGGTTGTGTTGATTGGAAGGGTACTCAACGCTAGCATTAGCCGCAATTTGCAAGTTCTCAGCCAAGCAGTCAGTAGCGTGCGCGCAGGGAACTTAACTGCTCGTGTGAGCATTGCTGCAGAAGACGAAATTGGCGTTTTGGCGAGTGGCTTTAACAACATGGCGAGCCAGCTACATCACTTGGTGGGTAATCTAGAAGACCGTGTGGCAGAACGGACCAGTGAATTGGTTGAAGCTAGTGAAGAAATCAAACGCTTAAATGACCGCTTGCAAGAAGAAAACGTGCGAATGGAAAGCGAGCTGGACATCAGCAGTAAAATACAGCGCATGGTGCTACCTACCAGGCATGAGATGTCGCAAATTGACAACCTCGAGATTGCTAGTTACATGACGCCGGTAACCGAAGTGGGGGGTGACTATTACGACGTTCTACAGCACGACGGTAAGGTCAAAATTGGCATTGGTGACGTAACTGGTCACGGGCTCGAGAGTGGCGTGTTGTCGCTTATGGTGCAAACCGCTGTGCGTACGCTCACAACTACCCAGCAAGACAACCCCGTGCAGTTTATGACGGCTTTAAACCGCACCATTTACGACAACCTCGAGCGCATGGACATAGATAAAAGCTTAACCTTGTCCATCGTAGATTATGAGGCTTGCATGGACCACGGCGTTAGTCACGGCGAAGTATGTTTAAGCGGGCAGCACGAGTACTTTATTGTTGTGCGTAATAGTGGCGAGGTTGAGGTTCACGACACCATCGACTTAGGGTTTCCGATAGGGCTCGAGGCAGATATTAGCACCTTTGTAGACGAGTTGCGCGTACCGCTACACAGTGGTGACGGGGTGGTGCTTTACACAGATGGCATCACCGAAGCTGAAGATGTAGAAGGCAAGCAGTATGGGCTCGAGCGTCTGTGTGCGCTACTTAGCCGCACGTGGTACGAACCTGCGAGTGATGTTTGTCAGCACGTGGTGGACGATGTCTATAGCTACATTGGCAACGCTCAAGTCTATGATGATTTTACCCTTGTGGTCATGAAGCAGCGTTAACGAACGACATTATCCTAACTTTGCGCACTGTAACAGCGTTTTAATACGTTGTACTAGGTAAACTAGGTTTGTGTTTAGCACGTTAAAAGCAACGCTTAAAGCCTCTTTTCCTAAGCTGCAAAAGTTGTCGCTCGAGCATCCTTCACAAACTAAGTACTACTGGTGGCAAGTGCCCACCTTACTTTCGCTGGATGCACCACTCGTTGCTTATGTTTGGCAACAGCTAATTACCTCTGCGTTTGGGATTCGTCTTTCGTGGCAACTTGCCAGCTTGCTTGTGTGTTCTGTTTGGCTTGTTTATGTTGCAGACCGCTGCTTAGACGCGCGCACACTCAGCCTGCAAACGGCCAGTACAGCGCGGCACAGGTTTTATGTTGTACAGGGGCGCAAAATGTGGCTAGCGTGGGCTGGTGTCTTGGCGATCAGTGTGTTACTTAGCATGGCGCTTTCCCTGCGGGTTCGTGTAACAGGCTTGAGTATGGCAGGATTAGCTGCGGCTTACCTAGGGTTCATTCATGTGCTGGATTGGCCGCTTAAACTTCCTAAAGAACTACTGATTGCCAGTTTGTTTACCCTTGGCGTGCATTTCAGTGTGCTTGTGAAGATGCCCTTACAGATTACGGAGGCCGTAAGTGTGCTTATGTTTGGCCTGCTTTGTTTTTTGAACTGTTCGCTTATTGCTTTTTGGGAACAAGACGCCGATAGTAAGCAAGGTCAGGTGTCCATTGCCCTTGCCAGGCCAAGTGCGCGGCGCTGGCTCGAGACCTGTGGTCTGGCTGTCGTTATCGGCAGCGCTGTAAGTTGGCTGCTGTTCCCAGCCTACTGGCCGGTGTGGGTCTGTCTGCTAGTTAGCAGCCTGCTTTTGGGTATGCTCGAGCACCTCCACACACATCTTCCTGTGCCTTTGTTGCGCGTGTTGGTTGATGCTGCTTTACTCACGCCAGTGGTTGTTTTGGCGTTTAGGTAGTGATACCGTTTCAGGTTGATTCCTTCAGGAATTAACTCGCATGGAATGCGTAGAAAAAGATACGGGTTCCGTTGGGAACGGAATAAACACATAAGAGTTTATATAGTGTTCAATCGGAATCCGTATGGTGACAAAAAGTTACGATCACTTGGCACATCTTTACCAGTGGCTTGAATACCTTGCGTTTGGCAGGCTCCTTCACGATGTACGCGAACATGCAGTTGATGCCGTACTCAGTAAGGTACAGCCTCATCAACACATACTTATTTTGGGCGAGGGAGATGGTCGATTTCTCGAGTTATTCACTCACAAATGTCAGTTTCCTTGCCGTGTCACCTGTGTGGATAAAAGTGCGCAGATGCTTGCTAAAGTACAAGCGCGCTTGCAACCTACATCTTTGGTTGATGTCAATCTTGTCCAAGCAGATGCTACCCAAACATCGTTTGATGCCAGTCATTACGATGTTAT
>JBCCOX010000123.1:0-9885 GCA_039025155.1 Deinococcota bacterium
CCCTGTTACGTTCCACGTTGCTCCTGCATCTAACGAGATAGCTAGCCCTGTGGATGTACCCAGCATCACCGTGTCGTTACTGGCATGCACAACATGGATGGTGCTATCTTCTCTAAGCATGGTCCATGACACGCCATTATCGGTAGATGCCACCAGACCGGCATCTGTGACTACATAGATCACATCGCCCTCGGCATGTAGGTCTTTAACATTACTAGCACCAGGAATGGCAGCAACTTGCCACTGAAACTGAGCTAGCGCAACCGAGAAAAAGCTTAAGCATATAAGAACAAATATTGAAACAGCCTTTGATGCTTTCAAGAAAGACCCCACAGCCACACTGATACCTCCCAGGTAATTTGATTCAAGGGTAATTTGATCCAAGTTGTTGATGACACATGATACGAAATATGGTGAGTATTTAGGTTGGTAGATGGGTTTATCAGAACCTGTGTGATACATAGATGAAGGCGGTAGTTAGACCCTTTAGCCCGTGGTTGATGCACGACATATTCTTAATGCTTTAACTACTTCTTCTTAATGCTTTAACTACTTCACAAACAAGCTGCTCGAGTCTGCTAGTGGTTAGCTGCTTGATCATCTTCAAGATGACAACGCCTACACAACACCATCAGTCATTACATGTCGTTAATGAGTGTGGTGCGCAAGTAAGTTGGCTAACCAAGTTAGATCAACATTCCCACCACTCACCATCAGCACAGTGCTACCTTCTTGAAGATGCCCTTGGGCAGTAGCCTCTGGCAAGGCCGCTAGGGTAAGTGCTCCCGTAGGTTCGACCACCATCCGGTGACGTGCCGCATACGTGTAAGTAGCTTCTTCAATGGCATCTTCTGAAACGGTGATGATGCCATCGACATACCGCTGCGCCAGTGTAAAGTTCAGCTCACCTAAGGCTATTGTCCGCACGCCGTCGGCAATGGTGCGCGAGACTTGGCTGCTTTCCCAAACGGTACGTTCACCCTTGGCGAACGACTCGGCAGCATCGGCAGCAAGTTCTGGCTCCACGCCAAAAACCTTCACTTTAGGATTACGTTCTTTGATGGCGACGGCAACGCCTGCCAGTAACCCGCCCCCGCCTGTGCAGACGAGTACATTGGCAACATCTGGCAAGTCGTCTAGGATTTCGAGCCCAGCCGTGCCCTGCCCCGCCACAATCCAGGGATGGTCAAAGGCGTGTACTAGCGTGCGGCCTTCACGTTCTACAACTTCTTTGGCGAGGCGTTCGCGGATGCTGTGATCGTTACCACAACGAATCACGGTGGCACCCCAGCGCTCTGTAGCAGCTACTTTGACCTCGGGCGCGTTGTTGGGAATTACGATGGTGGCAGGAATATTCAGTAAGTGTGCCGCGCAGGCTACACCTTGCGCGTGATTGCCGCTCGAGTACGCTACAACACCTCGCGTTCTAGCATCCTCATCTAGCTGCGCCAAAAAGTTGTACGCACCGCGCAACTTAAAGGCATTGGTCCGCTGCAAGTTTTCAGCTTTGGCGTAAAGCCCGGCATCTAATTGCACAAGTGGCGTACGGTAAATAGCAGGCGCAATGCGCTGCTGAGCAGTTTCAATGTCTTGTAAGCTTACAGATGCTGGCATTGTTGTAAGTGCTGTCGTCTTGGTGGAGCTGCTAGTAAGTGTCATTTCACCAGCCTACAGCAAAGCTAACGTTAATCCAATGCTTGCCTAATTTGAGTTAGGATGACGCTCAGTAAAACTCCTCTAGAACAGGTCTTCATAGCTATATATGGTGATTTATATATATCTGAAGCCATCCTTAACTATCTTAAGATAGTGGACTCGTTCACTTGACAGTGGCAAAGTTGCGTGGTTTAATCCCGATGAATCTACTCGGGATTAACTTAGTTTTGGTGCTTTCTCGAGAATTTTAAGGACATAATCCTGACTGAATAACTCGGAATAATTCCGACAAACTAACCTCGAGTCAGGTGTTAGAAGGAGTTAGCATGAAGAGCATTCTTGTTGTTGCTACCATTAGTCTTATAGCAACAGTTAGCGCCCAAGAAGTGGTGAACGTCTACACTGCACGTCACTACGACACGGATGAAGCCCTGTACGACAACTTTACTGAACAAACAGGCATCGAAATCAACTGGATTGAACTTGGTTCAGACGAAGCGATTGAGCGCATTGCCAGCGAAGGTGCTAACAGCCCTGCTGATGTGCTTATCACCGTAGATGCTGGGCGTCTGTGGCGGGCTAAGCAAGAAGGCCTTTTGCAAAGCGTCGATTCCGCCGTCTTGAACGAGCGCCTACCAGAAGACCTGCGCGATCCTGATGGTGAGTGGTATGGTCTGTCAACTAGGGCAAGGGTCATTATGTACAACAAAGAGATGGTTGATCCAGCTATGCTTTCAACCTACGAAGCGCTCGCTAATCCCGAATTTGAAGGTATGTTGTGCATCCGTTCATCGTCTAACATCTACAATATTTCTCTAGCATCATCTTTAATTGAAAACCTTGGTGTCGATGCTACCGAAGAGTGGGCTGAAGCAGTTGTAAGTAACTTTGCACGCCCGCCAGAAGGTAATGATACTGCCCAAATTCGCGCTGCTGCTGCTGGTGAGTGCCCGATTGTACTCGCTAACACCTACTATTGGGGTCGTTTGATGGCGTCCGAAGACCCAGCGGATAATGCTGTTGCAGAAGCTGTGGGCGTTTTCTTTCCCAACCAAGGTGGACGTGGTACTCACGTGAATATTAGTGGTGCAGGTGTGGTCGCTACGGCTCCCAACCTTGACAATGCCATTCAATTCTTAGAATACCTTACCGGAGATGAAGCTCAAACACTTTTCGCTGAAGGTAACAACGAGTACCCAGCCGTTGCAAGCGTAGCACCAAGCGGGCCAATTGCTTCACTCGAAGAATTTGAAGCAGAAGAGATTAACGTAGGCGTCTACGGTGCTAACAGTGGCGAAGCTGTGCAAATGTTTGACCGCGCAGGTTGGTTTTAGGCTCGCTACAATTTTTGTTCTCTCCTAATTAACTTTTTGCGCTAGTCTGTAACCAAAGACTACCAGCGCAACCTCCCTTGTAAATGCTCCTACACGCCAGGTAGGGGCATTTTTTGATGGCTTAAGAAAATCCATAATCCGAGTAGGTCTCACCTTGCTCAATGCAGGCTAGGGCACGCGCAACGTAATCTACCAAGTTATCAGGTAGCTTATCCTGTGCAAACCAGCGCACATCATCACATTTGTTGGGTTCGCGGTTGTAGGGTTCACCTTGCCAGCGTGTAGCAGTAAAGAAAAATGACACCCGCTCACCATCATTAGATGTTCGGTGAGCTGTGTGGACAAGCTGCACATCGTCTGGATTTAGGGTGATGCCAATTTCTTCGTGAGCTTCACGGATGACGGCTGTCTTTGCAGATTCGTTGCCATCAACATGACCCGCGACGAGTGCATAGTTACCATCTTGATAGCCCGTTTGAAAGCGTCTAAGCAGTAAGATGTTGTCCTCTCGAACAAGTAAAACGTGCACCTCGGCAATAAGCTTAAAGCGTGATTGACCACTCACAAGGCCAGCACAGCCTCAATTTCAATATTCACTTCAGGTGAAAAAAGGTTGCTAACTTGAACCAGCGAGCTAGTCGGCAAGTGCTTACCGTAATGATGAAATAAAAAATGGCATTTTAGTTCATGCTTTATTATCATTATTTTAGCGGATTTTTTCAGCATTCTGGTTGTCTAACTTTCATCCTCAACTCTGCAATACTCCTTGTTGTGACCTCACATATGCGTGTAAGCAAATGCATGTGTTTTATTTTCGCGTCACAGACAAGCGAGGCAACGATGTATCATCCAAGATTACGCGGTAGTCATTACGATATGGGTCATCACTACGGCGCATTGCTGCACAAAAACGGCTTTCGCGTGAGCCAACTCCCTCAGGTAGACGCGCAGTACACACAATTTATCAGTTCATCAGAAGCAATGGTTAACGAGGTTTACCCAGAAATTTGTCAAGAAGTACGCGGTTTTGCGGAAGGCTGCGAGGCTAGCTACCTCGAGCTTATGGGCTTTCTACTCACCATCGGTGTGAGTCAACCCGCGCCCCACTGTAGCTGTTTTGCGGCACAGACAGAGAGTGGCGTCATCTTTGGGCGCAATCACGATTACTTTAAGCAAACCAAAGCCTTTACCGAAAGCAGTTTGATTGTACCAGACGAGTTTCATGCGTTTGTAGGTCAGGGGGATACGTTTATTGGCAGAGAAGACGGCGTGAACGTACACGGGCTGGCGGTGGGCTACACCTTTGTGTACAGTCAAGCGGTGCAACCGGGGATTAACTTTTTGTTGGCTATTCGGGGTGTGCTCGAGCGTTGCCAGACTGTCACTGAGGCGATCATCTGGCTCGAGTCACTGCCTCTGTCCACGACGCAAAACTTTGTCTTGGCAGATGCTTTAGGGGATATGGCGGTTGTGGAAGCCACACCGGGTCAAACGGTAGTGCGACGGCCAGCGGAGGATACATCGTTTATCGTTGCTACAAACAACTTTCAAACACCGTCCATGCGACGCCGTCAACACAACGAAGACCGCAATTGGTATCAAGCTGAAACCCGTTACGACGGCATCTGCCAAGTTCTAGCGGGTCAAGATGATAGCCTCACTTTAGCTGACGCACAGGATGTTCTCTCAGGTAAATACGGGTTTGTCTGTCAGTACAACCCACGCGGTGACTTTGACACGCTTTGGTCAGTGGTAGCCAACCTTGATACGCTGGAGTTAGCTCGAGCTGAGGGGAATCCAAAGCGAACGCATTATAAAGAAGATAAGAGGTTGGCTCGAGCATGTCCTTGCTAAATAGCTCTAAAGTAATTCAGATGGCCTAGCTGGGGCAAGCTAGGCCACAAGTTGGCAATACTGTGCGATAATTTTGAGGTGTTTACTGCCCTACTTCTTACCAATGTTGTGAGCACCCTCTATATGACCGGGGTCATCTGGTTTGTGCAGCTCGTCCACTACCCCTTGTTTAACCTTGTTGGCGAGGATAACTTTGTACGTTACGAGGCCTTGCACAACACGCACACGGGTGTTGTTGTGGCTCCGGCGATGTTGGCTGAGTTAGGCTCGAGCCTCTTGCTTGTCATCCTCAGTTCAGACATTCCCCGTTGGCAAACGGTTACCGGCCTCATCCTCACGTTGGGGTTGTGGTTATCAACCTGGCTTTTGCAAGTTCCTCAGCACACTATTTTGACAGCAGGGTTTGACGCAAATGCACATAGCTATTTGGTGAATAGCAACTGGCTACGCACTATCCTCTGGAGTTTACGTAGTGCCTTAGTCGTGTGGTGGCTTTTACTACGTTTAGCAGATTAAGACCTGAACGAACATATACGCTGGAGTTGAGCTTGTAGGGTTCAATTACCTGTTCACTCATCTTTGCGTTTACGGTACACCAAACTCTCTGGCTTTCCCGGTACGTCGTCTAAGGTATCCACTAGAATCATACCCAACTTTTCCAAGACGTGAATCGAAGGTTTATTGTCAGGACGAACCAATCCGTAAACCTCTGGAAGGTTGAGGTCGTTAAAGGTGTGATCTAGAACGGCTCGACCAGATTCAGTGGCAAATCCTTGACCCCAAAAGGCAGTATCAAAACGGTAGCCAAGGTTGAGTTTCTGCTCGTTCCCATAGGAATAGTAAGATGCGCCGCCGAAGCCAATTACATATTCAGGCTTAACTATTTGGGTAATTACCAATGTCCCAAAAGCATATTTACGCCAATGCTCAAGCCACTCCTGTAAAGTTGCGTGTGCCTTTTGTATATCCGGATAAGGTCCAGCAGGATTATAACGATTTGTTTGAGGATCACCGTAGATGTCAAAAAGACGTTGTACATCTGCCTTTGTTGGTTGGCGAAGGATAAGTCTCTCGGTTTGTAACATCAACATAGATGTTACCTAAAAAGATCTTGCTAACCAGCTAGCCCTTGTAACATGGACCGCACAACACTGCTAGCCCGCTCTGCTGCTTGGGGCATAAACACCCGGAAGTCCACTTCAGCGCTACCGTCTGAGTCATCGCTGATGCTGCGGATGATGACAAATGGAATGTCCCACTTGCAACATACATGGGCTACACTTGCGCCTTCCATCTCGGCACAGGCGGCACCAAAGGTCTCGAGCAACCAGGCTTTTTTGTCATTGTCAGCAATAAACTGGTCGCCCGTGGCAATAGTTCCCACGTAGGCACTCACCTCGTCTAAGTTAGACGCTGCCGCGTGAGCAAGTGCGCGCAAGGTGTCGTCAGCTTCCCAGCGAAGCGCGTCGCCCGGAATTTCACCGCTAGCGTGACCTAGGGCGGTCACGTCTACATCGTGCTGAACAGCGTCTTGACTAACGACAATGTCGCCAACTTGCAAGTTAGCAGCCACCGCACCCGCTACACCAGTAAAAATGATGTGCGTTGCACCGCGTTGAATCAACAGTTGGGTCAGTACCGCTGCGTTCACCTTGCCCACACCACACTGCGCAATCATGACGGGCACGTGTTCTAAACTGCCTTCAAACAACACAAAGCCAGCTTGTTCGTGCTCCTGTCTGTCAGTGAGGTCCTCGAGCAACATTTTCACTTCTTCGGGCATAGCACCAATAATGCCAATTTTCATATCCAGATTATACTGGTTTTAGGTTGTTAGTAGTGAGTCACCTGCAAGCAATCAATCCTTGTAAATGGAAATGCTCAACATTGCACGTTAAACTGGCGGCATGAGCCCGTTTACAGCTTTTTTGATTATTGTCTCGGCCATTGGCACGGTGATTGTATCGGTGGGTATTGCTATCTGGGTTGTGCGCAACTACAACAAAGACCTTGCTGCGCGGCGCTCGGTTCATGAAGCAGATGCTGATACTCGAGACAAAGCACAATCACCCTAAGCTCAGTTAGAATCTAAAGGTTTGGGTGAGGTTGCTAGCGTTTACCTGCTGCCTATCCCCTTCAAAGTACCATTGCTTTAGTTAGTAGTAAGTAATGCTTAGTCAGCTCGAGGAATACTGTGCAACTTATTTTTTTTTACGTATCTCTGATTATTGCTCAAGGTAGCTTGGCTGCCCTGCTTGCGCCACTTCCTGCACCAGATTTGTTTTTGCTTGGCGCGCTGACCTTACTGTGGCGCTTACCCGCTTGGCAGATGATTTTACTTGCTTACGGTGTTGGGCTTTTACAAGACCTCATGGGACATGGCGCACTGGGTTTTCATGCGTTTGGACTTGCCGGCGCAGTGTTAGGCGGGTCAGCGGTTGCCTCGAGGCTGAATCAAGCTGGTTTTTCTGAGCGCTTACTCATTGTCACCTGTGCCATTGTTGGCAAGTGGGTCATGTTTGCCATGATGCTGCACTGGTTTGGCAATACGGTTGATTTATGGACAACGCTAAGCCGAGTTGCACCCTTAGACGCACTGTTTACCCTGCTTGCTAGCATGCTGTTACTGCCCGTTGCAGAGTGGCTTATTGAACGAAACGCCACGCTCAAACGCGAACTATTGTAGGGTTTTTCCAGTTACTCGAGAAGAACACGCACGTCTCAAACCTCCACATGCTAAGACGCATGCGTCAAGGAGATTGCTATTAGGTTAAGAGATTGCTACGTGAATGTGTGCGTTAACGTAAAGACCTGCGCTAAACTTAGAGTGTGATGGCCTAAGGAATGTGATGATCTAATTAGGTGAGCAGTTTTTAGACTATTGTGTTGTCCGAAAATAATGTCGTCTAAACTCAAACAACACGGTCATCATGCTTATCTCAGACATCTTCAAGGTGATGCTCTTATTATCATCTCAGTACAACCGCTAGACACTAACTTAAACTTGCCTAATCACGCTGGAGGCCCTCGGGGTGACGCAAAAAGAAAAAAATCCGCTGCTTACCAGGGCGCGTTTGCTCCTTGCAGCCATGCTCACCATTATGGTGATTTACACAGGCCGGCTTATTTACTTGCAGTTTATTAAGAGTGAAGAATACCGCTTGTTAAGCGAAGAAAATTTTTTGGAGCAGCGCCGCATTGCACCACTGCGCGGGCGCATCTTAGCACGTGACGGCACTGTCTTAGCTGAAAACCGCATCGCCGTTGACCTGATGTACTGGGGCGGCGACATCGTCCACGAAGACCGCCTCAGCTACTTGTTAGATATTCACGAGGGTTTTGGTGAGCCTGACCTGAACGACCCTAGTGAACGCCTCTACGGCAAAGTTGTGGCGTGGAACGTTGATGACAGCTTGGTCCCCGCTATCGAAGAACTGGTTGCTGGCCAAGACAATGTTTATTTGCGTAAACGCATTGAGCGCACCTACCCTAGCGGGCTGGCCCCACACGTTGTGGGCTACACCACCGAAGCAGACCCAGAACGCTTTCCGGGCTACGCACTGGCTGATTTAGTTGGCCTCAAAGGTATTGAAGCCAGTTATCAAGAGGTGCTTTTTGGCGCGCCCGGCACTGAACTGGTTGAGGTCAATAACCGTGGCGTTGTGCTCGATAGGCATCAACTACTTACCCCTAGGGCTGGGCAAGATATTACTCTGACGATTGATCCAGACTTGCAGCAAGCATCTGAACAGATACTAGCTAGCGCGCTCGAGTACGTGAACCCTGACCGCTTGCGGCGCGGGCGTCCTTTAGAAACCAACCTGCGCGGGGCTGTGATTGCCATGAACCCGCAAAACGGCGAGATTCTAGCCTTAGCCAGTTACCCTGACTACGACCCCAACGTGTTTACCCACCGCCCTAGTTCAACCGAGGCCATTCAAACGCTGCTTCAAGACGACGTGGCTATGCCGCTGATGAACCGTGCTGTCAACGCTTATCCGCCAGCCTCAACCTTTAAGTTGGTCTCGAGCATCGCTCTGCTAGAAGGCGGCTTTCTAGGTCCTGAGACACGCTACGCATGTAGCAGCAGTTACAACTTTTTGGGTATTGTCATGCGCAACTGGGCAACCTACTACCGCGGTACCTACAGCAACGCCGAAGCCATCGCTGACAGTTGCAACACCTTTTATTTTCAAGCTGCTGCCAACACCCCCAATGCCAATATTGGTTGGAGCCCGTTTGCACGCGCGCTCACCGACAAAGCCTTTGAATTAGGTTACGGCAGTCCCTTAGGTATCGGGCTAGACGAAGAAAAATCGGGGCGTATCCCTACTGACGACTACTCGCGTGAGGTGCGCGGTTATGCGTGGCGGCCCGGCGATACCCTCAATATCGCCATTGGTCAAGGGGATTTACTAGCTACCCCTGTTCAAGTCAGTACGTTGGCGGCCACCATTGCCATGAGCGGTCAGCAGGCCCGCCCCCACTTGGTACAAACAATTGCAGATCGTCCAGTTGACGTACCTATAACAACTGTTGATGGACGCTACTGGTATGCTATTCAACAGGGTATGCGCCTCATGATGACACACTACGGCGGGCGCAGCACCTTGGGGCCGGGCGTGTTTCCTGTGGATACAGCCGGTAAAACAGGTACCGCCCAAAACTCGGGCATTGACCACGCTTGGTTTACAGGCTACGGCCC
This sequence comes from Deinococcota bacterium, assembly GCA_039025155.1. GTDB lineage: Bacteria > Deinococcota > Deinococci > Deinococcales > Trueperaceae > JBCCBI01. The sequence goes on from JBCCOX010000123.1 coordinate 9,550, forward strand.
GCTAGATGATCCCGAGTTGGTCGTGACGGTGTTTATTCAACATGGTGGCTCGAGCACCGCTGTTGCTATTCCCATTGCCAGAGACATTATGGCGCATTACTGGAACGTCAATCAAGAATCTATTCCAACTCGTTAAGCTCACTTTTGTGACAACTATAGCGTTAGCAGTAAGTATGGAGCTAGCTCCATACTTACTGAGATACTCTGTTGAAAGTCAAGAGGGTAAGGTGGCGTCAAAAGGCTTGCTAGCAGTTAAGACCCCAAAGACAATGCGTAGTAACTTAGCCATAGCAGCAACTAATGCCACCATCTTAGGTTTGGCGTTGTTGACTAGCC
>JBCCOX010000124.1:0-9858 GCA_039025155.1 Deinococcota bacterium
ACATGATGCATTTAGCTTAGCATGGTCTGTAAGCCTGTTCAGGCGTCTAGGTGCAAGTAGATACTCTGTCAAAGGTGTCTTATCAGCCAGCTATCATCAGAATGGGTTTGATGTATGAAGTGAGGTTATTTCATAACAATTACACGAGATGTTGTTATGGACTTATCAACACATAATATTGCTTTTGGGAAAAGGAAAAGGGAAGCGTGAGAAAAAGGGAGATTTTATCAGTGACAGCCTAAACTCACCGTGACACATCTGTCACGACATCGTAGGGTTGCTATAAAACTGAAAAACTTTTCTAGTAACGCTTTTAATATCAAACTAATTTTCTAACTTAACCTTTACTGATTGACAATGTCTGCAGTTCAGGCTGGCCTAATTCTACCCAGCGCCAGAAGTACCACATGGCAATGCTCCTGTACGGGCGGAACTGCTCGCCCAGCTTGCGCAGTGCAGGTTTACTGGTGACATTGTAGAGGTCTCTGCCTGCAAAAATAAGCGCTAAATCGCTAATAGGCCAAACATCGGGTGCGCCTAGTGAAAAAATCGCAATCATCTCTGCTGTCCACACGCCAATGCCACGAATGGCCGTGATGCGCTTTGTTAAAGTAGCTATGTCTGTAGGTACAAGGAGGCCGTCTACCTCGAGCTGCGCCAATCCCGTAATAGCAGTCACTTTTTGCTTGGATAAGCCTAGGGTTCGTAAGTCTGCTTCATCTAGGGCTAAAATTGTGATGGGCTCGAGCTGTGTCGCTTTCAAAATCCGGTTAAATACAGTCGTGGCTGCTTTAGTAGAAATACTCTGCCCAACCACTGCCCGCACCGCCGTAAAAAAAAGTTTGTGACAATGCCACTCACACACGCCAATATGGGTAATAAGTATGTCCAGGGTGGCATCTTGCTGAAGGGTTTTGTAAGCATCTGCTGGTGCTTGGAAGGTCTGCGTCAAAAAAGCCTCAGTATCTACACGACTCACAACTTAGCTTATCACCTTCATAGAAAGCATCATCTACTGGAACGCAATTGAACGTATCTGCAGCTAGGCTAGTGTTAAGTTCGTGCGTTGATAACATCCAACAAAGTCAACTTACAGAAAAGGAAGTCGCGTATGAGTATTACAAATCAAGAGAAGCAAACCCCACAAGCACGTTCGCAGAGCTATTTTGGTAAAACAGCAAGCGCTTACTTGACCAGTACCATTCACGCCAAAGGGCATGATTTACAGCAGATGGTAGATGTCGCCAGCGAATGTTTGGGTGGGAGTCTGGAAGGGTTTCCAGTGCTAGATGTTGCTACCGGCGCAGGGCATACTGCCCTTGCGTTTGCTAAAGCAGGCGCGCAGGTAACAGCAACAGACATTACTCCAGAGATGCTCACGACCACCCGTGAGCACGCAGCGAGTCAAGGTATAACGCTAACCGTTCAGGAGGCTGCTGCTGAGGCACTACCTTTTGAAAATGACACATTTACTTGTGTCACTTGCCGGATTGCCGCTCACCATTTTGCCAGCGTACCTACGTTTTTAGCTGAAGCGGCCCGCGTCTTGCAACCTAACGGGTACTTGTTGATTGTTGATAACGTCGTGTCTGAGAATAGTACCTTGGCAACACCCATGAATAGTATTGAGAAACACCGCGATGCTAGCCATGTGCGCGCGTTAAGTGTTAGCGAATGGGTTCATCAAGCAGCCGCGCATACATTGGATTGCATGTATGTATCGCGCTGGCAGCGCCGCAAAAACTTTCCTGACTGGTGTGCTAGGGCAGGTATGTCAACCTCTGAGCAGGTTGGGCTCGAGCAAATGATTCTTGAACTAGATAAACCAATACAAGACTATTTGGGCGTAGAACAGGTTGATGGCAAGTTGGCTATACTCTGTCATGAAGCAGCTCTGTTGACCTTCATCAAGCGTTAGCATGGCTGACCTAGGCAGTTCTTTACATATGCCTTTAATTACCTGTGCATGAGCGTTATAAGAATCAACAGTAAGCTGTCGTCTGAAAGATGGGCAATAAATCAGTAAAAATTTTGGTACTAATTCGCGTAGTTAATAAATATAACATGTGCCTCGTATCACGTAGGGATTACGTGAAGTATGCTACTTTGTTTAAAGTGTGTTGCGCGAGTTGGGCGCTTGGTGCAATGCATTTAGTGCAATGCATTTAAAATCAAGGTTTATGCAGATGGTTTGTATAAGCAATTTGTGGGAGATGCCGTCATCGCTATGAAAGCTTTTAATTGTGAAAGTATCTCTAAGTGTAAAAGCATCTGTACAAAAAGACGGTTGTCAAAAGTAGCTGAGCAATGTTTTGGCGTTGTACGCAAGCTGTGTACGTGATCACTTCGGACTTATAAATATTGATGCAACATTATGTTGACGGTGTAATTTTAGAAACGTTCACGTACGACTTCAGTATTGCTTTCCACAAACCTCTGTATGACTGTAGTTCATTGTATAAGTGTATAAATATCAGTGAGCTATGAAGTGTTTAAGAAACAATGGTTGCAAGTCGCGTAGTTATACATACGGTCTAGAATTAGTGTCTAGTACTATGTCAGTGTAATACAAATCTTGCTTGGTCGTGATATTAAATTGTGATAAAACTTCGTTTGTTTGGTTCACCAGCATATTGTGATAACACGCATGTTGAGGATTTACCTCTCACCAAGCCGTCGTTATTACTTTTTTATCTTGGTTATTATGGTGACTGGATGACCCGCGAAGAGCTGGCCTTTTTCTTTAGGCCCGAGTCTGATGAGGCTACAGCACGCAGTTACGTGCGCAAATTGCTCAATAGTGCCAAAAGAATGCCTTGGGCAAACGGCCTCGAGATTGAATCAGAGCGTCTTCGCTGGCAAGTTGACTGTGATGTCAATCAGTTTCACAAAGCTATTGATGAGGGCCGTTGGCATGAGGCAATTGACCTTTACGACGGCGAGTTCCTTAAAGGGCTTAACGATGTAGGACTCCCTAGCTATGACGCTTGGCTAGACACTGAACGCGAATCTTTGTCGAGCAAGTGGCACAATGCAGTGCTCAGTTATGCCAACGATTTAGAAGCAGCAGGGCAACACTTTGAGGCAGCAAAGGCTGCTCAACAGGCATTTTCACAAGATAATTTTGCTGAAGACGCGCTTCGTATTTACATTAAAAACTTGTATATGGGTGGGCGTCGTGAGCAAGCCCTCAAGGCTGCTGAGTCTTTTTGTGAACTTTTGCGTAGCGAGCTAGACCTCGAGCCAGACCCTGAAACGCAGAAACTTGTCGATGCCATTCGTGACTTAATGCCGGTTCAAAAAGCTGCTTCTTCGCGTAAGTATGGCCGCCGTGTAAGTGATAAGCCCCCTGAGGGTGAGGCGCAAAATATGCCCTGGCTCGAGTTGCTCAAAGACCCTACCGTCCACGTGGATATTGTGCGTGACAATAGCCGAGGCAAGCGCGCCATGATCGTGACAAGGCACATTGATGACACGCTCAATACGTACGCTACCCTCTTGGACTTAGCAGAGGGATTAGTAGATAGTGGAGACTATACTCGTGCCATTGAGTTGCTCAACTTAATTGAACACAGCCGCCACGACAGCGCCACACAAACACGTTATGAAGCCATTTGGGAAACGCTCAAGCTCCGTTTACCTGAAGAAGATGTAAAGTTTTATCAAAAGGTAGCAGTCTAGACGAGCAACATTGGTGATGACTATATTTGTCGAGAACGTTTTGTGTTTTCTACATTCATATTGTCTACAGTTGACGGAAACATATCAAGATCCGATTAATGTGTGCAGATATGAACCTTTGTAAATACGGCTTAAGATAAATCACATAATAGTCGCTAGTAGCTGATAGGGCTTGTTTTGCAGCTAGAGTTGATGTCTACAAAAGGATCATTTTTTGTTGGCATTGCGAGGACGACTCATATTCACGCGGGTTAATTTACTGACCAGTTAACCCGCGTGAAATGTATAGAAACAGCAGCCAATACTGATGAAAACTGTAGAAATCCTGTGAAGCAATACCTAAAGTGGGGTTTGGGTATTACGATGATACTTAAATCGTGTGTGGTCACGATGTGCGGCGCAGTCAGAGCGCACCCATAGACACTTTGGACTACGATATTTATGGGTCAATTGGGCATACGTTGCTTTTGGCTTTTGGAAGAGTGCTAAAGTAATACACCCTAGACGATAATGTTCTGAAGCCAATGCAGTGCTGTGCGTCTTTAGGGTTTGTTAATCTTATCACTCATATGAGCTGCTTAAGACTAACACTTAGCTGTGTGCATTAAAATGTGAAGTTTGCTTACAGTTGTCTGGAACGCACTTATGGGTTGTTTGAGAGGTGTTCGGGGATGTACCTTGATGCTGTTGGGAAAATCATGAATAAACTCGGTCGGACGCTTACGGAACGTTTTTGGGCTATGCTGTGTCAATGACTAAAGATTCTATGACCAATTCATTCATTGTCCGGGTTAAATGGGTCAATGAAGAATTGCGTATCACCTTACAAAATATCCATACGAGGGAGGTGTTAGAGATGTCTAACTGGCCGGAATTGTTCAAAGAACTTGTTGTTCAACCGGCTAGCGAACACGCTTTAGCTCAACAGGACGATCAAGAAATTGAATTACAAGACTAAAATGTCTTAGGGTTGCTTGCGATTGTACAAGGTTTTTGCAAATTAGCAAATAGATTAAAGTAATGTACATAGGTAAAACTAACTCAATGTAGCTTTGTTAAAATTAATTCATCTTATAAAATGTAAAAGCTCAACTCAAATTAAATTATGCGAAGCTTGCGTAAGATTGCGAGTTTCGCATTTATATTTTAGATTGGGTAAAGTAGCTTAGTCACGTCTGACGAATTTTGTACGACATTCTTTTATAAAGGCTAGTTCATTGATCGAAACCACTTCACCCGTACAACTTGAAGATATTCAACCATTTCGCTGTCAGTTGGCTGACTTTACAGGGTCTTTGGGTGAGTTGGCGCAAGCATTGCGCAGTGACACCCTGAGTGTGCATCAGCTTAATGTCAGTCAATTGGTGACAGAGTATTTGGCGTACTACCGCAAACAAGCAGCAAATGACCTCGAGCTTGCTACTGAAACACTGCCAGACATGGCGCGGGTGATTGAACTTAAAGCACGGTTTTTGTTGCCACGCCCAGCTAAACTTGCTGATGAAGATACCAAGCAGGCTGTGATTGAGGTTGTGCTCGAGCTAGAGGCTGTCGAAAATGCCTTACTTTTTTTGCGGCAACAGCGCCAAGCACGCAAACACCTCCTCACAGCTAAAACGCCGCGTCCAGACTACCCGCGCCCAAGGCGGCCACTAGGTAAACCTGCGCTTAGCAAACTTAGCCAGCTAGCGGCCCGCTACCGGGTGAGTAGCTATTTTGAACTGGCGATTGAGCGACTTAGCATTCCTGTAGCCATGCGTAAGCTCACTAGACTAATGCGCAAGCTGCAGACAACCACACTCAGGGCGTTAACCCATCAAGCCTACCTTCAAGATGCACCTGAAGAAGCAACGTTAGGCTCAGAGACGTTACCTTGGCTTACCCGAGTTGTGTATTTTGCAGGCATGCTCGAGCTGGTTAAAGAGGGCAAACTAAGCGCGCAACAGGCAAGCTATGAAAGTGAAATTGTACTCGAGCGGCAGCCTGCTACGGTGTCAACGTCATCTACAAACTAAGTGTTTGTAGAAGCCTAAACGTGTCTGTTTGCGTCTATGAGTGGAGTTTGAACGGCGCTGTGGTGTACCATAAACGCATAACAGATAACAGAGTAAATCCATCAAATAGGCTGGATATGTGCTAACGATGCTCACGAGGAGGCAATCATGGGCTTGTGGAACCGCGTTAAAGGCGAGTTTATTGACATCATCGAATGGCTGGATGAGTCACACGACACAATGGTTTACCGCTTTGAACGCTACGACAATGAAATTAAGTATGGTGCTAAGTTAGTTGTGCGCCCCGGACAAGTTGCAGTGTTTGTGAACGAGGGCCGCATTGAAAGCCACCTAGATGACGCCACACTTGACTTAGCTGATGTGTTTCAGCCCGGAACCTACACCCTCGAGACCCAAAATTTGCCCATTCTAGGTAAGCTCAAGGGTTGGAAATACGGTTTTGAGAGCCCTTTTAAAGCTGAGGTTTACTTTTTTAGTAGCAAGCGTTTCACTGACCAACGTTGGGGTACGCCGCAGCCCATCATGCTACGCGACCCCGAGTTTGGTCCCGTGCGGCTGCGTACGTTTGGAGCCTATTCACACCGCATCAAAGACCCCACGCTATTCCTCAAAGAGATTGTGGGTACTGACAGCCAGTTTACGCTGGAAGAAATTAGCAACCAACTGCGCAATCTCATCATCACCCGCTTTGCGGATGCACTAGGTGAAAGCAAAATCCCGGTGCTAGATTTAGCCGCCAACTATGACGACCTGAGTACCTTTGTTACCGACAAGATGAAAGCTGATTTTGAAGCGTATGGGGTGGAGTTGCTCGAGCTTCTCGTATCCAGCATTACCCTACCCGAAGCTGTTCAAGAAGCGCTCGACAAGCGCTCGAGCATGGGCATTTTAGGCAACATGCAGCAGTACATGCAGTATCAAAGTGCCGAAGCAATTGGTAAAGCTGCTGAAAACCCCGGTGGTATGGCCGGCATGGGCGTGGGCATGGGCGCAGGTATCGGCTTAGGTCAGCAGATGGGGCAAGCGTTTAATCAACAGCAACCAAGTTCAGCACCACCTGCTCCGGGACAGTCACCACCGCCATCATCACCACCACCATTACCACAAGTTCAGTTTCATCTTGCTATCAACGGGCAAACCCATGGTCCCTATGACATGAACGCGCTACGCAGCTACGCTCAGTCAGGGCATTTGCAAGCAGATACGCTTGTTTGGCGAGAAGGTATGTCAGGTTGGCAAGCTGCCAAAGATACACCTGAACTCGCCAGTTTATTTCAATCATCCTCTGCACCGCCCCCGCCCCCGCCGCCATCATCTTAAAGTTGTTTAAGTAGCATCATCACTAAAAAACATTGTTGCTAGTTGTAGTAGTGCTAAAAATATGCTTTTGCATCTGTCATGAATATTTGAGTGATGGCGTGTGATTACGTTTAAATGCAGTCAATTTAGCAACCTTAACAATGGTGTATTTGGATAGGTCTCATAAAACTACACCGTCAGTTCATCAGCAAAGTTTATGGTGACCTTAGGGTGTCAGTTCACTACAGCAACAAACAACAAAGATGTAATCAGATAGGTGTAAGCGTTTGGGGAGCGCTTACGTGTTTAACGAGAGGTAAAGATAAACACTGATACGGGTTCCGATTGAACACTACATAAACCCTAGCGTGTTTATTCCGTTCACAACGGAACCCGTGTCTTTTTCTACGCATGCCATGCGGGTTAATTCCCCTAGGAATTAACCGGAAACGGTACGATGTCTGAACTGCACAAGTTTGAACGCCGCGACGATATTTTACAGCTAGCTGATGCGCTCGAGAACGCTGGACACGGCGTTCAAGCAGGCCGCCTGCGGGTCTTACTCAACGTCTTTGAGCGTGCTAACGATGACGCTGCTGACGCGCAAGCCGAGGTCTTCCTCAAAAACGAACCTGTCCCAGATGATGAAGCCTTGTGGTTACTGTTGCTCGAGATTCTCGATGAACCTGCAGCATTACGCTACGCCTCGGGTAAATTACAAGCGATTCAAGCAGGTCAGGTTTCAACGTCGGTAACGACATCATCAGCGGAACCATCAGCGGATGCTGCGGCCTCAGCTACTGTCACGCAAGATGCAGATGATATAGCAGTACCGCGAACTTTGCTAGACCGTGAAGGTGATGCGCGTGTCTACGACGCTGGCGTGTACCAAATGCTATGGGACTGTGCCTATTGTGGCACGACCAAGTTGTTAGGACTTAACCACCGCTTTTGCCCTAATTGTGGTGGCGCGCAAGACCCCAAACAACGTTATTTCCCAAGTGAGCAAGACATGGTCGCTGTCACCGATCACAAGTACATCGGTAAAGATGTCATTTGCCCAGCTTGTGCAACGGCTAACGCTGCCAGCGCAGACTACTGTCAGCAGTGCGGGTCGCCATTGAGTGATGGTGCTAAGGCAAGTCTGCACACGCCAACATCCTCGCAAACTGACACCGAACAACCCTCACGCAAGATGTCACAACGCACGCTGCTGACAATTGGCGGTGTGCTGGTAGTAGTTATTGTAGCGGTTGTGGTGCTAATCACATGGACACGTGACGCCAGTGTGACGGTGGCAGCGCATACCTGGGAGCGGGAAATTCGCATTGAAGACTTTGCACCCAGACCACAAGGTGGGTGGTGTGACGGTATGCCAGCAGATGCCTACCGGGTTAACCGCAGTCAGCGCCAGCGCAGTACCCGCCAAGTGGCAGACGGTGAAACCTGTAACTTTCGCAATGTGGATAGGGGGGATGGTACTTTTCGGCGTGAGCAAGTTTGCACCACCAACTACCGCAGTGAACCTGTTTATGACGACTATTGTGATTACACTGTAGACCGCTGGGCCCAAGCGCGGGTAGCGGAATCTGCCAACAGTGGGCGCAGCCCAACTTGGCCGGAATTACGTTTGGCGTCTAACGAACGTGAAGCTGGGCGTAGTGAAGATTACTTTCTAGAATTGCGCACTGTAACGGATGGTGATAGTAGAGATTACCGCTGCAATGTGAGCCAAGACTTGTGGCAGGCTGCTGATGAAGGCTCGAGGTGGTCACTCGAGGTCGGTGCGGTGGCTGGTGAACCTCGTTGCGACAGCCTTGCACCTAGTCGCTGAGGTTCGTTCAGCCGCTAAATCTTGGTGTAAGTGACCATCACACAAAGTAGTTATCACAAAGAGGCTGATGGTATCTTGATAAAACCTCTGATACAACTCAAAAATCGCCGTAGACTGACCTTATGTATGAGGCTTTAAAACCTTGGCTTTTTCGCAGCGATCCAGAAACCGCGCACGATGTGACGATGAGGTTGCTCGAGCGCAGCAGCAATCACCCCGGCGCACTTAGGCTCATCTCGTGGCTTTTTGAAAAACGTGACCCACGGCTCGAGGTTCACCGCTTTGGCCTTAGTTGCCATAACCCTGTGGGATTGGCTGCAGGATTTGATAAAGATGCGCGCGCCACTGCAACCTGGCCAATGATGGGCTTTGGCTTTGTAGAGGTGGGTAGCGTCACCGCGCTTGCCCAACCCGGCAACCCTAAACCGCGCTTGTTCCGTCTGCCAGACGATGACGCCCTTATCAACCGTTTTGGCTTTAATAATCATGGTGCGCAGGAGGTGGCGACACGCTTAGCGCATCAACGTAAACACGTGAATGTGCCCATCGGTGTGAATATTGGTAAGTCCAAAGTTGTCCCGTTGGAAGACGCTGCCAGTGACTACCTAGCCTCACTCAAGTTACTTTGGAAGGTGGCAGATTACATCACCATCAATGTGAGTTCACCCAATACGGTAGGCTTGCGCGAATTGCAGCGCCGTGAGTATGTTGACGGTCTGCTCACGCCAATAGCTGAGTTTGTGAGTCAGCAACCTGAGTCCAAACCGTGGTTTGTGAAAGTTACGGTGGATGCGCCAGACGATCAACTGGATGCGGTACTCGCTAGCTGCGAGACGCACGCTGTAACTGGCGTCATTATGAGTAACACGACGGTGAATAGGGATGATTTGCGTAACCCTCATCACCTTACGAAAGAAGCAGGTTGGTTGTCGGGTAAACCCTTGGCAGAACGCGGGTTGGAGGGGATTAAAAACATCAAACAAAGAGCGCCGGAATTGGGCAGTATTGCAGTCGGTGGCATCAGCAGTG
>JBCCOX010000125.1:0-9848 GCA_039025155.1 Deinococcota bacterium
AAGCGTTTTTGTGCGGGGCGAGTGAGCTTACATAATGAGTGATGTCAATTGATATTTTGCGGCTTGCTCGAGGCAGCCCTAGGGCCGTCTGTCCTCATATATTTGCGTTAAGATGCCTGTACAAAATTCAGTACCCTAAGATTGACGAGATCAGGTGTACTGAGCTGTGAACAGCTTGGTTGCGAACAACTTAGTTGCGAACAGCTTAGTTGCGAACAGCTTAGTTATTAACATTGGTAGCAACATAATACCCAGCCTAGCCACGTATAATAGCGGCTGAACCTTATGAGTATGCTTATGTAACACAAGTTGATAATGACGTTATCATAAAAACATCACAACCACGATTATGCTACTGCTGGTCGCGACTACTTGGCAATATAAGGCATGTACATATCGGTTTGGGAGGTCTAATTATGGATGCAGGCGTAAAAAAAGAAACCCGCGGACGGATGCAAAAAACCTTAGATGCGTTTGAACACAACCTCAGCACGATTCGCACAGGGCGGGCTAATCCGGCGGTGCTTAACCGCGTGCAAGTTGACTACTACGGCGCCATGACACCTCTAAATCAACTGGCGACCATCTCGAGCCCTGACCCGCGCACGCTACTGGTCACGCCCTTTGATAAAAGTTCGGTAGATGCCATTGAAAAAGCCATTCAAGATAGTGACTTGGGCTTTAACCCCAACAACAAAGGCGACAGCGTGTTTATCAACGTACCCGCCCTTAACGACGAGCGCCGCAAAACTTTGGTGAAAAACGCCAAGACCATCGCCGAAGAAGCGCGTGTGTCGGTGCGAAACATTCGCCGCGATGCCAACGACGAACTCAAAGAGATGCAAAAAGAGAACCTGCTCACTGAAGACGACTTACGCCAAGGTGAAACAGAGGTACAAAAGCTTACCGATGAGTTTGTGGGTTCCATTGATGACCGCCTCAAGCAAAAAGAAGACGACATTATGGAGGTGTAGGCTTGGCGGCATGATTGTATGCATCAAGCTTCATCAATATAGCTGGTGGTTGAGCTGGCGGATGTGTCGGTGAGGCGGTCGCTATATCAATTTGTGCGGCGTGCAAGTCGTCGTACCCGGCTGTTGCTCACACGCAGTGGCTTGACGCCCTTACAAGCCCGGGTGATCTCGAGCTGTGTGGTGTTTGGCTTTTTGCTGCTGGTGCTCTATGTAGGCATGCCGCTGATGATTCCAGCCTATTTGTTATTTACTTGGTTGGGCCTGCAAGAATACACCACCATGATGAACTTGCGTGACATTCCGATTCGTAAACGCAGTTTGTTTGTGGCGGCGGCACTCACCTTTCCGGCGTCACTGCCTGCGAGCTATCCGGGCTTTGTCCCGCTAATGTCTGGTATGAGCTGGCGCGAGGCCCTGCTCGGTGTGTTTGCACTGTATCTGATTGGGCTCGAGATTGTCCGTCCTAACGACAACTCGGTCCTCAGCGTGGTGTTTTCACTGATGGGCTATATTTACGTGCCGTGGTTTTTGGGTTATGCCATCACCTTGCGTTACACACCAGATGGGGTTTTGGGTTTGTGGTACTTAACCGTGCCTATTTTGGTCATTATTGCCAGTGATATTGGCGGCTACACCTTTGGGAGATTGTTTGGCAAACACCAGATTGCGCCGCAAGTGAGTCCAAACAAGACGCTCGAGGGCTCCCTCGGTGGGCTTTTCTTAGCGGTTGTAACCGTTTTAGTGATGCTGTTTGGCTTAGAACTTTTCTTAAATCTGCGCCTCGAGCTATACGATGCCGTCTTATTTGGCTTACTAGTTGGCAGTGCTGCCCAAATTGGTGACTTGTTTGAATCCCTCATTAAACGCTGGGTAGGCGTGAAAGATTCCGGCTTTTTAATGCCAGGTCATGGCGGCGTGCTGGACAGAATTGATAGTTTTTTGATTGCTGTACCGATTACCTACTACTTTGTGACGCTGATAGCGCTTCGGTAGATAATTGTCTCAAAGAAAACATTAAGTTCATTGCCAAGCTGGCCCATTTGGAAACGCATACTCTTGTAATGACTCAGCTTTCATCGTGATGCTGTAACCGGGAGCCGTTGGCAGTTGATAGTGCCCATTTTTCATTACAACCGGATCAACAAAGTGTTCGTGAAGGTGGTCAACGTATTCCAAGACGCGATTTTCTAAGGACGCCCCAACACACAAATAATCAAACATTGACAAGTGTTGTACGTATTCACACAAGCCCACGCCGCCTGCGTGCGGGCACACTGGCACATCAAACTTAGCTGCCAGTAGGAGTACGCCTAGAACCTCGTTCACACCGCCTAAGCGGGCAGCATCTAGCTGACACACTTGTAAGCCATCTGCTTGTAAAAACTGCTTAAACATCACTTGGTTGTGGCAGTGTTCACCCGTTGCCACGGCGATTGGGTTCACCGCTTTGGCGATGGCTGCGTGCCCCAAAATGTCATCTGGGTGAGTGGGTTCTTCAATCCAAAGTGGATTAAACTCTGTTAGCTCAGCCATGTTGCTGATGGCCTCAGGGACACTCCAGACTTGGTTGGCATCCATCATGAGGACCTTACCCTCGCCGATGCTGTCACGAATAATGCGCGCTCGGCGCTTATCATCCTCTAAATCGCTACCAACTTTGAGCTTAAAGTGGTTAAAGCCATCTGCAAGGCCTTCAGCACAAAGTCTGCGGAGTTTGTCGTCACTATAGCCGAGCCAACCTGCTGAGGTAGTGTAGGCAGGGAAGCCGCGTGTTTGTAGAGCCTCGAGCCGTTCCGCCATGCCCTCCCGTCGCGCGTGAAGCAAGTTAGTAGCCTCAGCCTGACTCAGCACATCTTGAATGTAGCTAAAGTCCACACACGCAGTAAGCTCCTCTGGACTCATATCTGCAAGTAACTGCCATAGGGGTTTGCCCTCAGTTTTGGCATATAAATCCCAGACGGCGTTGATGACGGCTGCTGCTGCTAGGTGGATGACACCTTTTTCGGGTCCTAGCCAGCGCAGTTGGCTATCGCCAGTTATCAGTTTCCACAAGCCCAGCATGTCGCTGGTAAGGGACTCGAGCGTCCTCCCTTTAAGCCGGGCTGCCAGCACGCTAGCCGCTTGCACACAAAGCTCATTCCCGCGTCCAATGGTAAAGGTAAGCCCGTGACCTTCGTGAACGCTATCTGTTTCCAAAATGACATAAGCGGCAGAGTAGTCTGGGTCGGGATTCATGGCGTCTGATCCGTCTGCTTGCCTCGAGGTTGGGAAACGAATATCAAACGTGCGAACGTTCTGGATTGTGATTGGCATAGCCGTGATTATAGCCTGAGATGTCGCAAGATTAGATATTCGTGCAGATTTATTGAAAGCTCTGGGTGTAGGCATGGCGAATTTGCTGAGCAAGATTGTCAAGCTGTTGTCTCGAGGCTTGCGACGCGCGCGTTTCTGTATAGGGGACATTGTGTTTGCGAGGTAGCACGTGCATATGCAGATGAAACGGAGTGAGCGTATGGCTGCCTGCTAGCGTGTCATCATGCATCATCAGTTGTACCCAATCACAAGATACAACGTTGCTAACACATTGAGCCAAACGCTGCGCTTGGGTGAACATCGTTTGTCCCACGTGTTCATCGAGCTGATACAAAGAAGCAACATGCTGTTTGGGAATGACTAAACAATGACCTTCTGAGAAGGGATAAAGAGACATCAATGTTACAACGTGTTCAGACTCAACAAGGATGCTGGCAGGTTCACGACCACGGGCAATGTTACAAAAAATGCACTCATTCACCCGCAACAAGTTGATAGAAGTGACTCGCGTTGCCGCCGAAGACAGCGGCTCGAGCTTCATCGTCAAAAGGGTCAAGATAATCTGCTAGCAACACCTCCGCCGCGTTCATCACTTGGTCGTAGCTAGCAGCTAGCAAACAGACTGGCCAGTCGCTACCAAACATAAGCCGTTTGCTACCAAAACAGGTGGCAACGTGCTTGGCGTAGGGGCGCAAGTCATCCAGCATCCACGTACTGTGGTTGGCTTCGGTCACTAACCCTGAAAACTTACAGTAAACATTAGGAAATTCAGCGATGGCGGCAAGGTCATCTTGCCACGGTTGTAAAATGCCCTTTTCAATATGGGGTTTGGAGATGTGGTCAATCACGCAGCGTAAGTTAGGCGTGTTGCGAACAACCTCGAGCGCATGCTTAAGGTGGCGTGGGTGCGTCAAGAATTCAAACGTGCAGTCGTGTTCCACTACTAACTCAAAGCTCTCGCGCACTTTGTTACGCAACATCCACGCGCTGTCCTCGAGGTCTTGAATCATCGGGCGAATGCCCACAAATTTAGGGTGCTGTTTTAATCTGACAAGCTCAGCCTCAAACTCAGGTGATTCCATATCTAGCCAGCCCACCACACCTGCAATGCTGTCGTGGGTATTAGCTAGCTCGAGCAAGTATTCCGTTTCTGCCACGGTATCAGCAGCTTGCACCACCACTGTTTTGGCAATGTTGTGGCGTGCTAGTTCGGGTGCTAAGTCACTTGGCTGATAATCACGGTAGATCACACCCATGTCGGGCGTCATCCAAAAATAATCGCCCCTCGCCAGTTGCCAGTAATGTTGATGTGCGTCAATCCGCATGAGTATCACTCCACATAACACTATTATGGTTATTTTGAGCCGTTGAACTGAGGTGATGACAGCAGCAACAACGTACGTGATGATTATGCAAATACAGTCCAATCAACCTACTCACAAAGATGTCTCCTTAAAATAAAAACTTGTCGGAGTATAACAAATCTAAAACTATCTGTGGAAGGGGATGTGTCAATGTGCTCGAGTAACCATCAGCACAGCCTGCATTTGGCACTTTGTCATGTCATGATAGAGCAGTTAGCTAAGATTAAATTCACAAGCTTTTAATACATCAAGATTAGCAGCACGATGCCGTGGTGTTAACAACTAAGGAGTAAGCATGATTTTTTTGACCTTTCGTGAAGATAATGTGCTCAAACTTGGGCTTAAAACTGAGCAGGGGATTCTTGATGTACAAGCTGCTAGTAGCGCATTAACACTCGAGGCCCCAGGGATGCCTATGGATGTGTTTGCCCCCGGCATGCTGGCTGCTTGTGATGTGATTGCCCAGCAACTCGCCAAAGACGTTGCTCCGTTTCAGCCTTTTTTGAAGACTGAGGCTGCGCTCGAGCTTGGCCCAGCCGTTGCCAACCCCAGCAAAATTTTGTGCGTGGGCTTAAACTACGCCAAACACGCTGCTGAGTCTGGCATGGAAGCGCCCAAAGAACCTGTGCTGTTTAGTAAGTTTAACAACACCTTAGCTGCACACGGGGATGAGGTAGCTATTGGTGGGCTCGAGCAAGTGGACTATGAAGCTGAACTGGCTGTAGTTATCGGTAAAACGGCCAAAAACGTGAGTGTAGATGATGCCCTCGACTACGTCTTTGGGTATTGCAATGCCAACGACCTCAGTGAGCGCAGGTTGCAGTTTGTGAGCGGGCAGTGGCTCCTGGGTAAAACGCTGGATGACTTTTTGCCGTTAGGACCGTATTTGGTTACAGCAGATGAGGCTGGCGACCCCAGCAATATGCCCGTGCGCGGCTGGCTTAACGGCGAACTGCGTCAAGATAGCAACACCAATGACCTCATTTTTAGCGTGGCGGAGTGCATCAGCTACGCCAGCCAGTACATGACCCTAAGCCCCGGCGATGTGATTTCTACGGGCACGCCCGAAGGCGTCATTTTAGGCATGGACCCCAAAGTATGGATGCAACCCGGCGACAGTTACAGCATCGAAATTGGTAACCTCGGCAGGCTCACCAACAAGGTTGTCGCCTAAATGGCTGATTCAATACAAGCATCAGACCGCAAATTTTTGGTGACGGGGGGCATGGGTTGTTTGGGTGCATGGACGCTTTATCATTTGCATCAGCGCGGCGAGCAGGCGGTTAGTTTTGATTTATCAGACAACCGCGCTAGGCTGAGGTTGCTGCTGCCCGAAGCAGAGCAAGATGACATCACGTTTATTCAGGGTGATCTTACCGATACAGCGCAAGTGCGCAAGGTTGTGGAAGATCACGGCATCAGCCATATTATTCATCTTGCGGCACTACAAGTGCCTTTTTGCCGCGATAATCCGCCGCTAGGGGCACACGTCAACGTTACGGGGACTATCAATATATTTGAAGCAGCGCGGCATGCGGGCATCACTCACCTCAGTTATGCGTCGTCTATTGCTGTGTACGGGCCACCGTCGGACTATCCGCAACGGCTCATCCCCCACGACGCACCCAAGTTACCGCGTACCTTGTATGGTGTCTACAAAGTTGCTAATGAGGGCAGCGCTGCGATCTACTGGCGCGATCACAGCATCAGCAGTACAGCTTTGCGCCCGTACACGGTCTACGGCGTAGGGCGCGATCAGGGGATTACCAGTGAACCCACCAAAGCGCTTGCGGCAGTCAGTCGTGGCGAGCCTTGCCACATTAGTTTTGGGGGCACTATGCAATTCCACTGGGCGTCGGATGTCGCTCAGCAGTTTATTACCGCAGCGTTACAACCTTCGGGTGAGGCTGTGAGTTTTAACTTGGGTAGCTCACCTGTGACGGTGCGTCAATTTACTGAGCTTGTTAAAACGCTGCGCCCAGAGGCAGAGATTAGCTGTGGTGAGCAAGGCTTACCCTTTCCAGAAGGCTTTGAGGCAGATGCGCTCCACGCCCATGCAGATGAAGTTTTTGAGACACCCCTTGCTGAGGGTATTAAGGCAACGCTCGAGCATTTTGAGCGCCTCTCGACTTAACTAAAGATTGTGAAGGTACGCCAAACGGCATCACCTGATGTATCAAATCATCACATCTTGACAATGGGTACGGAGTGACAACGAGTATGGATTGATAATGGGTACGAAATTACAAACATCGCCTAGGACACATACACGTTGATCTAATGATGCGTCCCTAGCAAAGAAAATGCCCTATCCAAACGTGATGGACAGAGCATAAATAGACTGAAGATGCTTATTTACTGCTGGTTCAGGCTCCAGTCATACCGCAAGTGACGAATGGTGAGGTCATCACTTGTGAGTACAGCAGCAGCATCGCCTTCAACAAAAGGAAGTAAATAATCTGCTACACCGCCGCCATCAATCTCAAAATCTTCTTCAAACCAGTCAAAAATACGGCTGAGGTGGGCGGTGTTGGTGGTGGCATCAAACTGGTTGCGAGCAGGGTTGTTAATAAAGGCAATAGCTTGCTCTTGCAGTTGGGTCTCGAGCTTCTCTGCGGTATAGGCTTCAGCGCGCAATGCTGGACAACTTTCAGAGGCACAGTTGATGGCAAAGTGAATGCGCGGTTCGTTAAAGTCGCGCCGAATGACCTCGTTTTCAATTTCATCGAGGCTGTAGTTTTCACCGTTCACTACGTGTTCTTGTTCAGTAAAAAAAGATCGCTCGGGAATGCGCAAAATACTTGGGCGGATGGTGTCTACGGGGTAGCGCTCGAGCACTTCTTCAATCGCCAAGATGTTGTACGCGTTAATCCAAAACGCTAGCTGCTCGTCTTCACTAGCGAGTGTACTAGGATCAAATTCAGCCAAATCAGCGACAAACTCGCGTACATCAGCAAGGTCTTGGTCATTATTAAACCAAGCCTCATAATCGACATAGCCCGTATCACTAACATAGGTGCGCAGTAGTCTGTCGAGGCGGGCGGTGTTGTAAACCTGAGCAGATGCGTGTTGCCAGACCAGTAAACATAAAGCTGTCAATATGAAGCTGCGTTTTAGATAATTCATGGCATCAGTATAGGAAGCACGCTGCTAGCTTGCGTCGTGCTTTTAACAGAGTGGTGACTCGTTAAACTAAGTTTAAAGAGATTATGAACGCACGACTTAAGGTTAGGGTTCAGGTGGGTCTGCTTCTATGACTTCTGCAGCTAGTCTGCGGCGTTTGAGGTCATCAAGTTCAGCGCGCAAGCGTTCATTTTCTAGCTCGAGCGTCAGTTGCCGCCGTTGTTGCTCGAGGCTGGCCCCCGGCCCTGTCTCAGCAGCGAGGCTCGAGAGCATCTGATCGGTGCGCCACCAGTCAATGCCCATCTCTTTGGCTTTATCTACCGAGGCGATGATTAAGCGTATTTTGATGCTTAATAGTTCAACCTCGCCAATGGTCACGGTAATATCACCAGCGATGACTACGCCTTTGTCGAGTACGCGCTCGAGGATGTCAGCTAAGGTACTTGATTGCAAGTTGGTATTGGTTGTTTTCACAAGTATTGCTCCAAAAAGCCTAAATCTAGGTCATCGTCGGTCACGCCAAAGACCTCTTTAAGTTCGTCTACTTTGTGTTTGAGGCGGTAAAAGGCATCGCCTAGGCGCTCTATTTCAGCATCAGACAAGTTACCGTGTTCCATACGGCGAATGGCTTGACGCTCGAGCAGTTCTCGCAAGAGTTCCACCACGGCTAGCACCAGCGTGGCAAGGCCGTGTTCGGGGTCGTCTGGGTCAAGGTCAAGCGCGTTGGGTAAAGCATCACTAAAAGCGTCTAGCAAGGTCTCAGTGTCTGCGCGACTACCGATACTGTTGGCGTTCTTATCTGCTGTAGTTGCTGTGTTTGTGTCACTTACATTCGTGGTATTCAAAGGCGTGGTATTCAAAGGCGTAGAGGATGTTGGCGCATTGGGTTTATCTGTCATGATCTCAAAACGGACCTAAGTGCGCAATCTTGTCAGCCAGAATGCTGTGAGTCTAGGTAAGATGAATCTGGGTAGGATGAATCTAGGTAAGATGAGCTTCAACGTAACCAGCTTAGTCATAGCGGGCTAGCTCATCGTAAAGCTCTAACGCAAGGCGGGATTTGCCGTTAGCTTCATAGCGAGCAGCTAGCTCGAGCAGCAGCGTTTCAGCTTCGGCGGCTTCAGCGGAACTTGGCGCACTGGCAATAAGCTCAAACAAAGATTGTTTAGCGCTACTTGGTTTGCCTTGGTTAAGCCAAGCTTGAGCAGACTTTAAGCGCATTTGACGGGCTTTGGCAGCCGCTAGCTCGCGGCGATTAAGACCTTTAAGACCTTGACTGGATTGCTGGCGGGCTTTGGCGGCCACACTATCGACAACATTGTCTACAACATGTTCAATCATGTCTTCAACCAAGTTGCTTGTGGGTTCGCTAGCTACCTCACTGATGGTCTCGCGAACATCAGCCTCGTTCCCCGAACTAGCATCATCATCACTAGCACCAGTGTCAGTAACATCAACGTTAACAGCATCCGCAGCGTCGGATGGGGTCTGTTTTTTGCGAACGCGCCTTACCCGCCCTTTTTTGCTACTTGTCTCAGCCACAACATCCTCCAATGATAGACAGTATAGTTGATGGTTAACGTTTAATTGTGTTTAAACGTGCTTGGGCTAGCGGGTGACATGCCTGCTCAGGGCCATCAAACTCAAGGCCATCAAAAACATCAATCAGAGATGTCATTGCTAGCGGGCAAGCGAGTGTTGACGGGGCGAATGAGGCTTGGGCTGGGCCCGAGGCTATCAGTGCCAGCAATTAACGCGCGCAAGTTGATATAGATGAGATCCACCCCAGCTACCGACAGGCGCACATCACCCGCGACAACCACACCTTTATCTATAACTCGGTCAAGCAGTTCAACAAGGTTGTTGTTGGGCGGGCTAGCTGGCTGGTCAGCAGATAGACTCATGGTGTATCACCCGTTTCATCATTTAGGTCGGTAGGGTTTGGGTCAGTAGAATCACTCAATATGTCACTAAAACTGTAGGGCGCAAAGGGCCCCGTGAACTCGAGCTGAGCTTGGTCACTTTGAGCATAGTGTTGCACTAGGTTGTGCTGTTGCTGCTCGTTTAACAACAC
>JBCCOX010000126.1:0-9822 GCA_039025155.1 Deinococcota bacterium
CCGTATTGCTCATATAAACCTTCTTGAGCCGCAATATACGTAGGTAGGGCGTTGAGCACGGGTAATACCCCTACGTTGAGAGGGTCGCCTGTTGGTGCTGGACAAACTTGGGCGAGGCTGGTGCTTGCTAAAACAACTAAAAGAACGATGAGATGACGCATGAGATATCCTTAACTAGCGCAATTGCGCAGAAAATTGAGAGTAAACAGAGCTTCTGTACATATTTCTAGTACGTCTAGCTAACTCCATCATCGTAAACGCTAGCAAAGTTGGATATTGCAGTGTGTCTTGCGATGTACACGACTCTATCAACAAGGCTTGGCAATGAGTAAATGATGAGCTTGTGATGTTTTGCACACGCAACCCCACACGCAGATGTGAAAAATCGCCTAGAATAGATGAGGGCTCGAGTCTAGGAGGCGTAACCATGATCACACCTACCTCGACATCATGTTGTTTGCAAACAATCAGAGGTAATGCGAGACACCGTCTAGGACTTTTTTTAGGATGGGTTCAGCAGAGCTATTTAGTGACTATAACCATTTTGATTGTTGTAGGTTTACTTAGTACAGCCCACGCGCAGACCATCTTTCAACTGGCAAGTTCAGGCACGCCGCAAGACTTAGCAGCCGTGCAAGCGCCCATGCTGAATGCAACAGATGCGTTCGGGCAGACGCCGCTTATGTATGCGGCTGCCAACAACTCCGACCCAAACATGATTAACGCCTTAGTTGACGCTGGCGCACATATTAATAGCCAAACAAGCGAAGGCTGGACAGCACTCATGTACGCGGCCAGGGATAACAGCAACCCAGACGTTGCTCGGCGCTTACTGCAACTTGGAGCTGACCCAACCCTGCGCAATCACGACGGTCATACGGCGGCAGACTACGCAAGTGCAAACGCCAGCTTGCAAGATGTCCCCATGAGTGCGCCCATCGAAATGCCTATGCCAGACCCAGCTAGCTTTGCAAATCCGGCTGCCTTTGTGCGCCAAGGGATGACCGGGCTCACTGTACCGTTTGTCGTCACAACCTACGAGAGTCCTTTTGAAGGCATCAGCCCAGAGTTTATTGTGCCGGGTGAGTTTTCAGTAAGCCCGCAGGGGATGTTTTTTAGACCGCCACCACCCATGACGCCTGCGCCTACAACGTCGATGATGACACCTTCAATGCAAGCTGCACCAGCAGTTACACCCATGACAACACCCATGAATCAGATGATGACGCTACCGATGCGCCCTGCTGCTGTGCCTGTCATGCCAACTGCACCTGTACATTCAACACCTGTGATGACACCTTTTGGACTCATTGACGATAGCATTAGCCCAGAATTTATTGTGCCGGGTGAGTTTGATGGGTCTGGTTTGGGAATGGGTAGTTTAGTGCCACCGGGAGGTCATGGCCCTCTGCCGTCACCTTCATTTGATGGGGCAAGTCGAGTGCTAGCCAGAGGCTACACACAAACTTCACCCATTGCACTTAGCAACGCGCCTGTGACGCCGGGGCGAGTTGCCCCTAACATTGCTAGTTACGCAGGTGGAAGCGCTGCAAACATTACCAACCGTTCGGCGCTGGGGCCGCGCTATGTGCGAGTGCCACTGCGGTATAGCTCGAGCCTCTTACCAGAAACCGCCCGCCCCGCCCACCGCAGTGTTCGCTACAACCCGTTTTACCCACTACGTAGCTGTGCTGACTTTGCTACCCAACCAGAAGCGCAAGCGCTTTTTGAAGCAGCAGGTGGTACCTTCAGCGACCGCCACGGGTTAGACCCAGACCGCAACGGCATTGCTTGTGATGTGTTTTAAGTCTTAAGTTTTGACAGAATCATCTCAACAACCAGCGTGGTTGGCGTTGTGGCGCACGGCGTATTTACGCAACGCTCGGCAGCGCTACGTACAACTTGCAACAACCTCACCTGAAGGTCTGCCAGAGGTGCGTACCGTTGTCTTGCGCGGCCTCGCGGATGACGGCACGCCGTATCTATTTACCGACACCCGCTCACACAAATACGCGGCGTTAGAGCAGCAAGCCGTGGCTGAATTGCACGTCTACTGGCCTAAAACTAAAGAGCAGTTTCGCGTGCGCGGTGAGGTCATTCTGGCGGATGAGACACACCCTGCAGATGACGTTTGGCAAGCGTATCGTCAAGAAATGTGGGACAAGCTCAATCACGACGGGCGGGCGTTGCTGCTTGGGCCAGCACCGGCCACACCACTCATGGACATCAGGATGACCTTGCCAGAAGCAGATGACGATGTAACTGCCTTAAACACGTTGTATGACGGGCTCGAGACCCAACACCCCAAACCACCTGCCAACTTTGCCCTTGTCGCCGTGCAGCCTACTTATGTGGACTACCTCAAACTAGGTCGTCCCCAAGTTAGAGCGCGCTATGTATACCGTGATGATATTTGGCAAGGCGGCGAGGTTGTGCCCTAGGTCTATTTTATTAAGGCTGTGTTAATGGCTAAACGGCTGATGGGCTAGGCGCAGCAAGTTAGGGTCTAGCAGCCACGTTTGTGCGGTGCTGAGCTGCTTGCCTAAGCGTTGAATCATGGCTAGTGTGGCTGCGGCATCATTTGCTTTGGCAAAGTGATAGGTTTTAGCTGGTGTGGCCGCGTAGACAGCAGCACCTTCCGGCAACCCAGCTAGCTCTTTGGCTTTGAGGATGGCACTGTGAACGTCCCCAAAGCTGTCAATCAGGCCGTGCTCGAGCGCCGCCTCACCTGTCCACACGCGCCCTTTGGCAATCTTGTTCACAGCCTCAATGTCTAACCCACGCCCTTCAGCCACGCGGCGTGTAAAACGTGCATAGGTTGCTTCCATAGAGCGCGTTAGTAGCGCCTGTTCAGCGTCGTTAAAGCTAAAGTTACTGTTGAATAAGGTCGCGTGAGGATCATCTGAAATAACCTCAGTGCTTATGCCGTAGCGTTCGTTAAAGCCCTGCCAGACAAACTTACCTATCACCACACCAATAGACCCGGTGACGGTGACGGGCGCAGCCATCACGTGATCTGCGTGGGTGAGCACGTAGTAACCGCCACTAGCTGCCACTTGCCCCATGACTGCAACAACGGGTTTGTCTAACTGGGTGACTGCTCGCCAAATCAAGTCACTGGCAAGCGCTGAGCCGCCACCTGAATTAACGTAAAGCACCACGGCGGCTGTGCTGTCGTCTTCGGCAACCTGCCGCAGGGTCGAAACAAGCGTGTCTGACCCAGCGCTGGTATCTCCAAACCCAGGCAGCGGCAGTGGACTACGCTGGCTTTTACCTGTGGTGATGACGCCCTCGAGACTCACCACCGCCACCCGCTTACTAAACGGCAACCGCTTTCTGGGCAACACTCGTGCAATACCAGACAGTTTGTGATGCTCACTGTCTATGACCTCGTCGTCGTAGGCAAGTTGGTCAATGACACCGCGCTCGAGCAAGACCTCAGCACTAGCTAGCCCGTCATGGAGCCAGCCGCGCACGGTTGCTTCAGAGACAGTTGCTTCAGACACGGTTTCTTCAGACAGGGTTGTTTCAGGCACGGTTGCTTCAGAGACAGTTGCTTTGGCGTGGGCTCGAGCCTCTGCTAGGGTGCTCACAATATGTTGCTCTAGGCCCTGCTGCAAGGCCGTGTACTGTTCCCGCTGCGCGTCACTTATAGCCGCCCTAGCAAAACTGTCGCCAGCGTTTTTGTACTCGGCAATGGCGAGTTTATCGAATTGAACCCCCAATCTAGCAAGCGCGTCTGCGTAAAACGACAGCACAAACTTACTACCACCCAAAAAGACATCAGCACTTTCAGCCATGCTGATGCTGCTCGCCACACTAGCTAAGTAAAGCTGCCCTAAACTTAACGTGCTCAGGTGCGCGTGAACCGTCTTACCTGCCTCAGTTAACGTGCTAAGTGCCCGGCGCATAGCGTATAAGGTAGCGAGGTTGGCACTCAACTCGCTAAACCGCAAGGTGACAGTCTCAAGCCAAGCTGCCTCAGCAAGTTGCTCACAGTTTTCCCTAAAACTCTCCAAAGAGGTTGTGTGAGAAAGCGCTTCTGTTAAAAAACTAAACCGACCTGTCGGCGTAACGTAGCTTGGATAATCGCCACTTAAGGTGATGACAACGTTGGGTTTGGGCTTGGGAGCAGCCTCAGCTAAAAGGGTTGCAACGGCCACGCCAGCGTTGTGGAGTAAGGTCGGTAGCGCGCGCTCAGGTAGGCGTTTGGCTGAGGCTGTACTTGCTATATCTGAAGGTGATGTGTTTGAGGGTGTTGTAGTTGAGGATGATGTATCTGTAGAGGATGTTTGATGCATAGAGGAATCAGAAGCCATAAATTAGTTTAGCCCGCAAGCTGCAGGGGACTTGTTGCCATCAGCTAGAGCAAGCAGAGTATCAACGTCGAGCAAAGCATCAACCTAAGCATGAGTCACAGCAGTTAGACCACAGTTAGATCGTGCCATAAGTCTAAGTCAACTGCGCGCTGGAACAAACTCGATGAGTTGACGATGAAAGCCTAAAAATTGAGTGCTGATGGGCTAAATGGCGCTGGACATGTGCTAAGCTAAGCCAAGATGAACACGCGCATCGTGCCAACCCTGACCCAAGCTTTACGACGTGTGACCAACCACCTTAAAGGTGTGACGATATGGAGTGGACTCATGATGCTGCTAATGCTCTCGAGTTCTCAACCAGCACCCGCCATCACACCCTTAAATGACGCCATCATCATCAACTTAATGACCGATGATAGTCTGGAAAATGATAGTTTGGGAGCGGCTCTAGTGCCAAGCTCGAGCGGCCGCTATGTTGACCTGGCCCAAAGTGATTTTCCCGAAGCACTCATCTTTTTGTCTGAACGCGGGTTATTGCAGGGTTACCCCAACGGCGAAATTCGCCCCAAAGATTTAATTAGCCGGGCAGAGCTTGTCACCTTAATTGTCCGCGAACTGGCGCGCTTGGGCAATGTTGAAAGCTGCTTTAGCGACGTGCAGGTGAGCGACTGGCATGCGCCCTTTGTCTGTGAAGCCGTGCGCATGGGGGTTGTGAGCGGTTACGGGGGCGCGGGTGCAGGTATTACCGAACGCTTTCGTCCTGATCGCCCAGCTAGCTACGCTGAGGCCATCAAAATGGTCAGTGAAGCGTTTGGGCTTATATCTGAAGACTTGCTATTAACAAGCAACCTTGCCAGTGACAGTGAACTTAGCAGCGATTCACCTGTTACAGACGACTGGTTTGTTCCCTACGCCAGTTTTTCAGAGCGCAATAACTTAGTACCCGACATAGATTATTTACCCGCTGATTTAATTACTCGAGACGTGACCGCCGAACTCATCAAACGGGCCATTCTTTTAGGGTCTAACCCGCAAGCGCGCCGGTCAACGGGTTGCAGTTTGGTACGCCAACCTATTGAACAAGTGAACATCAACATGAACGGCGTTCAACGCGAGTTTTTTGATGTCTTACCGACTGGCTACGAAGCCGATATTCCCCACGCGCTAGTGTTTGCTTTTCATGCCAACGATGAAGACAGTTCGGGGCGCACACTCCGGCAGCAGTTAGGGCTCGAGCAACACCTAGATCAAGCCATTATTGTCTATCCCGAAGGCCAGCGCGACGGCCCAAGGAACCTTTGGTCAGACCCCGAAGACGGCACGGGGGATCTGCGTGATTACGCCTTGTACGACGCCCTTTATGACCTCTATACTAGCCGTTACTGTGTAGACCTAGGCAAGGTCTATGTGGTGGGTGTAGGCATGGGTGCGTGGTTTGCCAACAGCCTCGCGTGTGCGCGCGCAGACAACATCCGCGCGGTGGCAAGTATTTCTGGCAGCATTAGCCAAAGTGACTGCCCAGGGCGGGTGGCTGCACTCCTTATGCACAACCCAGACAACGGGCGCGTTCCACTGCGCGATGTGCTAGCTGCCAGGGATCACCTGCTCACCCAAAACGCGCTAGAAGACAGGTCGCAAGCCAGCAGCCCAGAAGGCTATAACTGCGAGCGTTACGGGGACACGGGCGTGCGTTACCCGCTTGTCTGGTGTGCTTATGAGCAAGACGCCAACAGCCCTGTACCAACAGGTATAGGACTGGCGATGACAGAGTTTTTTGACACGCTGCCTTGAGCAGAGATATACATTGGACATCAGCTAGCTAAACTAACCAAACTGTAAAGTCACTTCATCAATACGTCTTGAATGAGATGCTGCCAGATTATCGAGCGTGATCCTCATGTGTTGAGGTGTGTACTCATTGTGCGCTCAGGTAACCGTTCATAGCGCGTTCACCGTGGGTACGTAACGACTACACATGGTACAGTTAAATTTACTTATATGCATCTAGCACGGTATCTTGATACTTACACTACATTTTGAAATTGATGTGGCTGTGCGCTGTCACCTAGTAGCTTTACTTGTCATGTGTCATAAGACAACAAGACGTAACGCCCGACTCGAGGCTGGCTCGCATATCCTAAATATTGCCTAAGTCGATGACATGAATTTAGTGTAAAACAAATAATTCAAAGGAGACATACACTATGGCTGTTATTGGTTGGTCTATAGCCCTTTTTGCGATTAAGATCGTCGTTCAGTTTATTACTGATAAGTTTGTAATTCCAAAGCTACCTGGGTTCATACAAAACTCAGCTTTTACCCTACGTATGATTAGTTATGTGGCACTTTTTATTAGTTTCACGTGCATCATAGCTTGGGGTTACGGTCACGCGGTGATAACCCTAGATAGCAATCAACCCTTTTTAAACCCACTACGCTGGATTTGGTGGGCGTTATCAGCAGTGAGCTTTGGTATTGAGGCGGCTTTTGCTGCAGAAGAGAAAGTGAAGATTTTAGCTTCTAAAACGGTAGCTTGAGATAGTTATTTGATAAAGAACAGGAGTATGTAGATGGATAGCATAGGGATGCTCGAGCAAGAACGCAGCCTCATCACTAACCTTGTCAAGAATACCTCTGCAGATGACTTGCTCGTTATTCCTAATGGCTTTTCCAACAACATCCTCTGGAATTTAGGGCATGTTGTTGTCACCCAGCAGCTTTTACACTACGCCCTAGCTAGCTTGCCGCTGCACGTCTCTGACGAGCTTGTGAGTCAGTGTAGGCGTGGCACATCACCCAAAGACTGGGCGTCTGCGCCAGATTCTGTGCCAGATGTTGAGATGTTGCTCGAGCAACTTGTCAGCTTGCCTGAAACCCTACGTGAAGATTATCAAGCTGGTCGTTTTAACACCTTTAAACCCTACACCACTAGCACGGGAATTCGGTTTGAGACCATTGACGACGCCCTCACGTTTAATCACTTCCACGAAGGCTTACACGCAGGTGCTATGCGGGCGCTAAAAAAGGCAATTGCTGCTACCTAGCCTAAGTCCTGTTAAACTAGAGCTAAGTACCTCTAAGTTGAAACGTAATACTTACCAAACTTAGCTGCGCCCATCCTTAACCGCTAACCGCTATCTGAAAACTGCGGTTTCCAGATAGGAGATACTTATGCCAGACAAACCAGCTTTGCATGGCTCGAGGCTCACCTTGCGGCCGCTGGCTGTAGGAGATGCCCGGGCGCTGTTCACTATTTTGAACGAACAAGAAATTATGCGCCTTACCGGTACCGAGGAGACCTTTGCCTATGAACAGGTTGAGGTCTACTGCGCACGTATGGCGCTCGCTGAAAACCGCGCCGACTACGCTATTACGCTGCGCGCACAGACAGGCGATCACGAAGAAACCTTTTTAGGTGAGGCAATTCTTAACGATATCAACTGGCGCAACCACAGTGCCCACTACCGCATTGTCCTGTCTGAAACCTACGTTGATCATGGCTACGGCAGCGAAGCCACCTATTTGATGATGCAATATGCGTTTGATATGCTTAAATTGCACCGGATTGAGCTAGAGGTCTACGCCTTTAACCCGCGCGCGTTGCACGTGTATGAAAAGCTTGGCTTTGTGCAAGAGGGTAGCTTACGCGATGTGCTGTTTATGGAAGGTAGCTATCACAGTGCGGTGGTGATGAGTTTGCTCGAGCACGAATTTGACCGCAGCTTAGCTTCAACCTATACACGCTAAGCTTGGTAACTAACCTCACTAACAAGTAATCTCACCAATAAGTAACGCCACTAAAAATCACGCATAGCGAGCACGCTTGTAAGGTCGTCTTGCAAGTGGCGCAGTTTGTCTTGCCCGTACACGTAGCGTAAATTGCTGTCTTTATCCAAAATGGCGATGACATCGGTGTGGCTCATCAGCCCATTACCTAAATCTCTGTAGCCAATAAAAAAGCTCCGCGCTGCTTCTGCAACGGTTTGTGACGTACCACCTAAGCCAACAAACTCCTCATGAAAGGCAGACGCATACTGGTCAACAATTTCTGGTGTGTCGTACATGGGGTCAACGGTGATCATCACCACTTGTACGTCATCGGGTGACTCGAGCGTGTCGTAAATAGACGCAAGTCGGGCCATGGTTGCTGGGCATACGTCTGGACAGCGGGTAAAGCCAAAAAAGACCAAGGTGGTTTGACCTTGCCAGCGGTCTAAGCGCACATCCCCAAGTTGGCTGTTGACCAGTGCAACATCCCCCACATAGTGCGGGTTATCTAGCGCTGTGCCTCTGATTTCTTGTTGAGGTTGGTTAAAATACATGTAGCCCAACGCAACTGTACCTAAAGACAACACAACCAACACAGACAAAAGGAGCCGTTTCATGGTGACTACACTATAGACTTAAGCCTTAGTGAATTAGGTGATGTAAATCTAAACGAGTACATTTGTGGGCTCGAGCTAGCCTAAATCAAACCCACAAACAATGACTAGGACGTGTTTTCTTATGCTGATAAGGGGTTTTCACAGTGCCTTGAGGGTTTTCTCAGCAAAGCTACTGGGCTGCTTCGTAAGGTTCTAAAGCGGTTTCGTAAGGTTCTAAAGCGTTATTGTGTGCCCACCTGTGTTACCCTCGGTGAGATTCTAAGTGACCTTCTCGGTGACTTTCTCGGTGATTTTACGTTTAGGTAACGTTCTCAGTAGCTCGGTGACAATGTTCAAGTAAAACACGTTTTACCTGAACGTGTTTAATGAGACAGGCTTCTGTGAGACAACCTTCCGTGAGGTGTCCGCTGAGATGTTCAGTGAGATGTTACCCAGTGCAGGAAGGATACTCATGCGTTTACACTCCACCCGTTTACTTACCTTGATGCTTCTCTTAGTTGCTGTGCTAACTCCCCTTGCCTTAGCTCAAGATAGCGATACAGCCGAAACTCCTGCTGAGGATGTTGTGGTCATCAGCTTTGCTGACCAAGCGATGAGCCTAGCTGAGTTTGATGAACGCTTTTTGCTGACTGCGCGCAACATTGCTGCACAGCAAGGCATGGAGCTAACAGATGACATGTTTGACCAGCTCATCAGCTTACGACCAACCTATCTTGACCAACTTGCCACCGAAATGGTGCTTCTAGCTGAAGCTGACGCCCGCGGGCTCACCTTTTCAGATGAAGAAGTTGACACTCAACTACAAACCATTATTGACGGCTTTGAAAGCCGTGAAGAATACGAGCAACTCCTCGCTGAGGCAGGCTTTACTAATGAAGACCAATTGCGCCGTCTTATTCGTGAAAACGAAACCATTCGCCGCATTGTAGAAGACATTGAAGCCAACCTCGAGGTCAGCGAAGAAGACGTTCAAGCCTACTACGACGCCAACCAAGCTAACTTCCAACAGCCCGAGCAAGCTTGCACGCGGCATATTTTGCTAGAGACCGAAGAAGACGCTAACGATGTCATCAGCGAACTTGACGGTGGCGCTGATTTTGCCGCACTTGCTGAAGAAC
>JBCCOX010000127.1:0-9776 GCA_039025155.1 Deinococcota bacterium
CGTTGCCAAAGTAGAACACCCGGTCGTGTTCCAAAAAACGCCCAATGATGCTGCGCACGCGAATATTGTCGCTGTAACCCGCGAGTTCGGGGCGCAAACGGCAGTGTCCGCGGATAATCAAATCAATGCTGACACCTGCTTGGGAGGCACGGTAGAGGTTGTGAATAATCGGCAGATCATCCAGCCCATTCATTTTGGCAATGATGCGCCCGCAGCCGCGTTCTTGCTGAATGGCAATTTCCCGTTCAATAAGACTCATCATCCGCTTGCGCATATCGCGTGGGGCAATCACGAGCGATTGATAACGCTGCTTGGGTGCATACCCTGTAATGTGATGAAACAAATCAACGAGGTCATCGGCAATATCTTCACGGCAAGTAAAAAGCCCTAAGTCGGTATACAAGCGGGCAGTTTTGCTGTTGTAGTTGCCCGTACCAATATGGCAATAGGTACGAATGCCGTCAGCTTCTTGGCGCACAATCAGCATGACCTTCGCGTGGATTTTAAGGCCTACCAGTCCGTAAGCCACGTGGACGCCGGAGTCCTCGAGCTGTTCACCCCATTCAATATTATTGGCTTCATCAAAACGGGCTTTAACCTCCACTAGGGCGGCAACTTGTTTGCCTTGTTCAGCAGCGCGAATCAGCGCAGCCACAATGGGCGAGTCGTTGGAGGTACGGTAGAGGGTTTGTTTGATGGCGAGCACCTGCGGGTCAGTTGAGGCTTCTTCGAGCAACCTCTGAACCGTCGCCCCAAAGGTTTCGTAAGGGTGATGTACTAACACGTCACCTTCACGAATGACATCAAAAATACTGCGTTTGTCGCCGGTATTGGTACGTTGGTTAAAGCGCCGTGGCGTCATGGGTTGCCAGTCGCTATAAAGGTGCTCAGCCAAAGTTGTGGTTGCCAGCGGAATGTTGGCAAGGTCGCCGCAGTCGCTAAGCTCGAGCATGCCGCCTTCAAAAATATCCTCAGCCCGCATTTCTAAATGGTCAACCAAATAATCACGTAGGTCTGCTGGCATGTCTCTGCCAATCTCGAGCCGCACCACGGGGGCAAAACGGCGCTCGCGCAGTTCTTCCGAAATAACAGACAGCAAATCTTCGGCTTCTTCTTCATCGCGGCGTACGTCGGCGTTGCGGGTCACCCGAAACGGGTAGACGCCTTGCACGGTCATGCCTGGAAACAGCTCGTCAACGTGGTGGGCAATAACTTGCTCGAGGGGAATCACCTGCGCTGTGGTGCTAGCTGGCGCATCTTCAGAGGTTGCTAATGCAACCCAACGCCCCCGACTTATAGGAACTTTAAGACGCACAAATGACGGCCCAGTGCGCTTAACATGCCCGTAGCCAAACTCATCACGTTGGGTCTTGGCGTGTTTGGTGACTGTTTCTGGTACTAAAGTTTCTGGGACCAAGCGAATTGCCAACGACAAACTGAGGTTAGAAATAAATGGAAACGGCCGCCCCGGATCAACGGCGAGCGGGGTCAAAATAGGATAGATGTTTTTACGAAAATAGGCTTTGAGCTCGCGTTTTTGGGCGTGATTAAGGTCATCGTAGTCTTTGACGACCACGCCAACCTCAGCTAAAGCTGGGCGCAAGGTATCTACCCAAATGTGGTCAATGGCAGAATATAAGTCGCGGGTGGCATCACCAATAAGCGTAAGCTGCTCAGCCGGCGTGCGGCCGTCGGGTGAGGTGCTTATCACGCCAGCAGCTTGTTGCCGCAAAAGCCCGCCGACCCGCTTTTGAAAAAACTCGTCTAAGTTACTAGCGGCAATACTTAAAAAGCGAACCCGTTCTAACAGCGGCGTGCGTACGTCCACGGCTTGGTAGAGCACCCGCCAATTAAAGTCAATATCACCAAGTTCGCGGTTAAAATAAAGTGTAGGCTCATTGAGGTCGGCTCCTGCCGGTACTGGCCGCGGTGCGGTAGCCTTGGGCAAGGCGTGGTTCATCAGCAGGGGAGGGTTAGCTGCTGTACTATCAGTTTGCCCAAGTGAGGGTGTAAGTTGTGCTGTGCCCTCATCAGATAAAGATGTTGACTTAAGCTGTTGAGTAGAAGCAGCAACATCTTCCTCCCCAATGGTTGTAGAGGATGTCTTTTTAGATATAGATGGATTAGGGACCGTTTGTGCGGCTTGCCCATGCGTCTTCTGGGTTGTGTTAGGTGCATCATCAGGCTGTAGTGTTGAATCTGTTGAGGCTGAATCAGTCATTAAAGATCATCCGTTCATAATCACGATACGTTTTAGGAGCAGCATGTCTTGATAGAAACTGTGTTTTGGTTAACACACAGTTTCAAGCTACTAGCCATGTCTTGTCAATATCATCATCTTGTGGACAATGTCTTGATGTAGACAATGTCTTGATGTGGATAATGTCTTGTGAGCCAAATGCAGTAAGCCAGCTAAGTGTATCAACTCACATAACGCTAGTCCCGCCAGGGTGCTGCGCAATAGCACCCCGTCTAAATGTGTACAACTAGCTTAAGTTTATGACGCTAACTGGTTGAGGTGTGTCAAGCTTATGTCAAGCAAGGTGTCTAAGGGTAAAGATTTCCCCAGACATCAGTGGCGATTGTCCCTATGAGTCAGTCAATAAAGCGTTATACGCTCAGTTGATGGTGTGTTAGTGTGGCATTATGTTTGTCTAAATGTGACTGACACACGTTTGAACGAACTTGGCTACATGAGAAACACATTTGAGTAAAAACAACCTTGATTGTAAAGACTTTGAATTATAGAGACAGCGCCGACCACATCGAGATATAATGTACTGTGGACAAAATTAGATATATGTAGATAAGGGGTTAGCCTTGAAATACTGGTTTATATTTGCGATGACAGTGCTACTTGCTTTGCTAGTAGGGTGTTCTAACCTTGCTGGTGAAGGTCATAACGAAGCTGAGCAGGAAGGCATGTCAGCAGGTCGCAGTTTGGTGGAAATCCTTGACACACCAGCGCCAAAAACACAGGACTTGCGGCTCATTGATATTCGCCCCGGTAGTAGTGTGACCGACTCCCGCATTCCCAGAGAACCAGGTGACGAACTGGTCATTGATATTAAGCCGCCCATTCCAGCCCCGGAAGACCTTGACTACGCACCCGAGCCGATTGTACGGCGGGTAGGTGACTATGGACACGGTGTTAGTGAACACGGTGTTAATGAACATGGTGATGGTGACCATGCTGAAGCGGAACACGGTACAGCAGAACATATGGAAGACAGTCATGCTGAAGAAGCTTCTGAACATGCTGAAGATGTGGGAATGGTCGATACGCTCCCAACTGGTGAAGGTAGTTTGCGCGCGCAAGTGCAAGAGCTTACTGCTAAGGCACAAGAGTTAGCTGAAAGGCTCGAGCGCCTCAGTAGTCAGTAAGTAGGTGCTTGCTATCTATTAGTAAAGGAGAGACGCGCTCTCGCCTTTTTTCTTAGGGGTTGTCCCACTTACGTGTGTTAAGCTAACTTAGCAAAATCCCTTTAGAGACAGGACAAATGTCCCACGAAGTTCCTTCCGATTGACGCATACAATGGTATGTGTACAAATATGACAATTGTGTGACACATTACCTAATAAAACCTGCTAGTCCAGCTTGTGGTTCATACGCTTTATGCACTTGATTTAGATATGACTTTGATGTTGATTTGTGAGTTTCAGTAACGCAAATGATGTCTGCAAAAATGCTAAAAAGGATGTAAATATAGACGCATTTAGCTGGAAAGCTTGAAATGACGAGTACGCAGTAATGCGCCTAGTTTTAAATATCCAATAAACTCCATCAAAACATGCTTAAACTTTAAGAACTTATACGACCTACAAGATGAATATGTTAACGAGGTAAATGCCAATAAACATAGAACGCACGGCATGTGCGAGTAAGGTTGGGGAACTATGAATTATCTGCGGAGAGTGTCTACAGTGCAACTCACTGTACTGGCACTTGCTTCGACGTTGTTGGTGATTATGCAGGGTGCGTTTGTGCGGGTTACAGGTTCGGGCGCGGGTTGCGGCCGTCACTGGCCGACCTGTAATGGTGATGTGGTGCCATTGTCACACACGACAGAATCGCTGATTGAATTTAGTCACCGCTTGCTGTCTTTAGTTATTTTACTTATTGGTACTTGGCTTGTTGTACGTGCCTTTAGGGAACGCCGTGAGAACCGCTCGGTGTGGATATTTGCTTTAGTTGCCTATATTTTACTGCTTAACGAGGCTCTGCTAGGCGCGCTAACTGTGCTGTGGGGACTTACCGGTGATAACGCCAGCATGGCAAGAGGGCTTATGGTTGCTGCCCACCTAGTCAACTCGCTTCTACTAATGGGCGCGCTAGCTGTCACTTACTTTTTTGCGAAACATCCGGCGGCTCGAGTCAAGTGGCGCGGCCAGCTTGGGCTAAGTACGGTGTTACTCGTAGGTATTTTGAGCATGTTGCTGCTGATGTTCTCCGGCGGCATTGCTGCTATGGGCAACACGATGTTTGCCCCAGCTGCCGAAAGTTTGCGAGAAGGTCTTGCACATGACCTAAATCCCGAGTCGCATCCGCTTATTCGCTTGCGCATTTTGCACCCTGTGCTAGGCATGACCGTAGGCACGTATTTGTTGGTGCTTATGGGTTTTGTGTGGTGGCTTAAACCAGCCGATGACGTTAAACGCCACTGCCGCTGGCTGGCGGTCGTGTATTTCATGCAGCTCGCTGTGGGGCTAGCTACCCTAGTTTTGCGTGCGCCCAGAGTATTGCAGCTTTTGCACCTTGGCGTGGCGACGGTCATTTTTGCGCAATTGTCACTGTTAGCCGTAGCTGCTTTAGCCAGTCCAGTACGCCGCAGCTTGCTGCGTACAGAAAGCGTTGCTGACGGTGCTGTTACGCCAAACATCAACGTGGAGCACGCGACATGAGTACGCCACAGACTGAACGTTCTACAACTGAATCAGTACCAACAGTATCTGATAACTTAACGGCGCCTGAGCTACCAACGGTTCAACCGATAGTCTCAAAGCGCCCTACATGGCGTGATTACTTGACGCTTACTAAACCTAAAGTCATTAGTTTACTTTTATTCACAACCATTGGGGCAATGTTCATTGCAGCTCGAGGCCTACCTCAACCCCTCATGCTTTTAGGGTTGTTAATTGGTGGCTATATGTCAGCAGGTGCCGCTGGTGTCTATAACATGATCTACGACCGCGACATAGACGCCAAAATGAAGCGCACAGCTAAACGCCCTACCGTGACGGCAGTTATTCCAAGTCAGCACGCACTTATTTTTGCAATTGCCCTTACGTTAGGGTCATTTGTGATTATCGCGCTTGCTTCCAATCTGCTAGCCGCGCTACTGTCATGGGCAGGGATTGCGTTTTACGTCATCATTTACACCATGTGGCTCAAACGGAGTACTTGGCAAAATATTGTCATTGGTGGCGCTGCGGGAGCAATTCCGCCTCTGGTTGGTTGGGCAGCGGTCACAGGTGAATTAAGTTTTATGGCTTGGCTTTTGTTTGCGCTTATTTTTGTCTGGACACCCGTGCATTTCTGGGCTTTAGCACTCCTTATTAAAGATGACTACGCCAAAGTGGGCATTCCTATGGCACCTGCTGTTATTGGTGAGCGGGCGACGGTTATGCACATGGTGATGTATACAGCTCTCACCATAATCTTGACCCTCGTTCCGTTCGTCATGCGGGAGTTAACCTTTGGATATTTTGTGGCTGCATTTTTACTTAATGCGACGTTACTGTTTCGGGTACTTAAACTTTACTGGTTAGTGCGCCATGACCAAACTATTGAACGACCTATTGCTCTAAATCTATACAAATTTTCGATGATGTACTTAGCCCTGCTATTTTTGAGTATGGCAGTTGATCGGGCGTTCTTGTGAGTGCACTCAAGCAAGATGTGAAAGTGAGGATGAAAGCGTGACGCAAGGCTTAAAACTGGTTGGACTTCTAGTGTGGTTGAGCACCATAATTGGCTATGCCCAAGAGCAGTTACCTTTTTTAAATCAGCCAAATGTGCTTGACGGGGCCAGTCCCAACGCACGGGAAGTGGAAGGCTTATTTTGGTGGGTGATTGGGCTCAGCGTGTTTGTGCTGCTGGTTGTGGTGGCCTTTTTGGGGGCGACCATTATTCGCGGCATTCAAGAACGCAACATGCCCGGCGAACCCCCCCAAATCCATGGTAACTTAGCCTTGGAGGTCACGTGGACAGCCGTACCGCTTTTGATTTTAGCGTTTTTGTTGGTGCTTACTGTTGGCTCAATTTACCGTTTGAGCGGCTTTGCAGCACCTGAGGATGCGCTCGAGGTCAACGTTTGGGGACAACAGTTTTGGTGGGAGTTTGAATACCCGGAAAATGGCGTGATTACTGCCAACGAACTGGTGGTTCCAGTAGGGCGTCCGGTGAAACTCAACTTGCGCTCCAAAGACGTGATGCACAGTTTTTGGATGCCGCAGTTTGCAGGTAAAACTGACCTAGTCCCCGGCAACAACCGCACCCAGTGGTTCACACCAGAACAAGAAGGCCTTTATTACGGCCAGTGTGCAGAACTGTGCGGTGATTCTCACGCCAACATGCGCCTGCGGATTGTCGCGCTGGCACCAGAAGAATACGCGCAATGGGTTGAGGCTGCCAATACGCCTGCTCAAGTATCTTCCGAGCAACTTGTGCAACAAGGGTCCCAGTTGTTTATTAGCAAAGGTTGCGTTAATTGCCATGCTGTGCAAGGTGTCAACGTCTACAACCGCGTGGGTCCTGATTTAAGCCACATTGGTAGCCGTACTAGTATTGGTGCTGGCATGATGGCCAACACGCATGACAATATGGTGCGTTGGTTGCGCTATACCGATACGGTTAAACCCGGTGTGCGGATGCCCAACTTAGGGCTAAATCAAGAAGAAGCTGAGGCTATCAGCACATATTTAAGTGAACTTACCCTGCCCAACGTGGACATAGTTGCCTTTATTGGCGAAGACAACTTACAACACGCCAATGAAGAAACTACGATAACCTTACAAGCGCAAGTGCTAGGAGGCAATTAGTGAGCAGTATTACCGCCAGACCAGAGGCTAGAACAGCAGGTACGCCTGCGTGGTGGCTTGATTTACTGGTCACCGTTGATCACAAAAAAATTGGCCTCATGTACTTGGTCACCAGCTTTATTTTCTTTGCCCTAGGTGGTGTGGCTGCACTCCTCATTCGCATTCAGTTATCCCGCCCAGACATGGAATTTTTGGTGGGGCAATTCTATAACCAAATTTTGACCATGCACGGCTCCACCATGCAGTTTTTGTTTATTATTCCGGTTGCTGCTGCGTTTGGTAACTACTTTGTACCGCTCATGATTGGTGCACGCGACATGGCGCTTCCGCGCATGAACGCTTTTGCCTATTGGTTGTATTTGTTTGGCGGCCTGCTTATCTATGCTGCGCCCCTTTTTGGTGGCATGGCAGAAGGTGGGTGGGTGGCTTACTTTCCCTTCTCGAGCAGTGAATACCAACCGAGTGCGGGTTTAGATACTTGGATTTTGGGCCTCCAACTTGTGGGCTTTGCGTCTATTTTTGGCGGTATGAACCTGATTGCTACGGTGGTCAACTTACGCGCGCCGGGTATGGGTTGGCGGCAAATCCCCATGTTTGTTTGGGCCATGATTGCCACCTCCTTTTTGCAAGTTTTAGCAACTCCCGGTATTACGGCTGCCACTATGCTCACCTACCTTGACCGCACCATTGACATCAGCTTGTTTAACCCGGCTATCGGCGGCGATCCTATTTTGTACCAGCACTTGTTTTGGTTTTACTCGCACCCGGCGGTGTACATCATGGTACTGCCGTGGTTTGGGATTGTCTCGGAGATGTTGCCTGTGTTTAGCCGCAAGCCTATCTTTGGCTACACTGCGCTAGCAGGTGCTACCATGGGCATCGCCTTGGTAAGTTTTTTAGTGTGGGCCCACCACATTTTTACCAGTATGGGCAGTCCGCTACTTAACTCGGTATTTGCGTTCACAACAATGTTGGTAGCCGTTCCCACCGGGGTCAAAATTTTTAACTGGATAGCCACGGTGTGGCGCGGGAAGCTTGTGTTTAACACCGCCATGCTCATGTCGTTGTGTTTTATTTTCTTGTTCACTATCTCTGGAATTACCGGTGTTGCGCTAGCCGTTGTGCCGTTCACGTGGCAAATGCACGATTCGTATTGGGTGGTGGCTCACTTCCACAACGTGCTTATTGGCGGCAGTGTATTCATCATTTTTGCGGGTGTGTTTTACTGGTTCCCCAAAATGACCGGGCGCATGCTCGACGAAACGCTGGGCAAGTGGCTCACTGGGCTCTGGTTTGTGGGCTTTATGGTCACCTATTTCCCGCATTACATACTGGGGCTTTTAGGCATGCCACGCCGCATTTACACCTACCAAGACGGCCTCGGCTGGGGAATTTGGAACGCTATTTCGTCGCTCGGGTCGTTTATGTTGGCGGCTGGCTTTTTGCTGTTTATTTATAACGTGGTCATTAGCCTTCGTAAACCTAAAGACGCTGGCGATAACCCGTGGGATGCCTACTCGTTAGAATGGGCTACCTCGAGCCCACCGCCTGCCTACAACTTTGCGTTTAACTTTCCCACCACCTATAAAAGTGAGCGCCCCCTTTACGACTGGAAAAAAATGGGCGTCTGGCCACCTGTGGAGTCTGAGCGTTTAGGGCTAGAAGAAATTCACCTGCCGAATGCCAGCTACTGGCCTATTTTGACCACCGTTGGCCTCACCGTGATGCTCATTGGCATGGTCTTACAGGGCGGGCTAACGTGGTTAGGTTTAGCCATCACGCTGGTATCTGCCATTGCGTGGTCGTTTGAACCTGCGTTTGAAAGTGAAGAAGTTGAACTAGAAGTCCAACACCACAACCGCACCAGTATGAACAACGGTATACTCAGTACCTATTGGTTCTTGGGTTCTGAGATTGCCCTGTTCCTCATGATGTTTTCAGCGTACTTCTACTTGCTGTTTACCGGGCGTATGGCAGACATGCCTGCAGAAATGCCCAACGTGGGCCTCGCCGTCATAAACACAACCTTCCTACTTGGCAGTTCGGTCACGGTTCACTTTGCCCATCACGATTTGCTGCACGGCAAGCGTAAAACGTTCATTGGCTTACTGGCTGGAACCATCTTGTTAGGGTTGTGCTTTTTAGGCTTTACCTGGCTCGAGTGGCAAGAGTTACTGGCTACTGGCGACCCCACCGAAAACCTCTACCTTGCGGCTTTCTTTTCAATCACAGGTTTGCACGGCTTGCACGTTATTTTAGGTTTAACCATGCTCACTGTGGCACTGGTGCGTGGCATGTTAGGGCAATTTACTCCCAAGCTCAACAACGGTATGGAAGTTCCCACCGCGTACTGGCACTTGGTGGACGGTGTGTGGATTTTTGTGCTGCTTTTCATCTACATCATCCCGACCTTTTACCAAGGACCCGAGCAGGTATTTGAGGCGGTTGATCCGTTTTCGGTCTATGAACGGGAAGCCCCAACTGAGGCTGACGACGCTATGCCCGTACCCATGACGATGCCAGCAGAGACAGCTCCTGAAGCTATACCTGAAGCTGTTCCTGAAACAACCACAATGCCCGAGGCAGAAGGGCCAACCTTCGATAACCTCGAGGATCGTATGCGAGACCTCAACGAACGTTTGCAACAAACGCAGTAGTAGTACTACATCACCACTTGAGGGCGGGGTTACAGCGATGTAACGCCGCTCTCTTAGCTTGGAAAGCTTATCAGCCTA
>JBCCOX010000128.1:0-9731 GCA_039025155.1 Deinococcota bacterium
AACGTGGTCATTGCCACCCCAACTGCCTCAGGTAAGTCTTTGTGTTATCAACTTCCGACGCTCGAGGCCCTTGCAACAGGTGGTACGGTTCTCTACTTATTCCCCACCAAAGCCCTCGCCCGCGACCAGATGATGAGCTTGCGTGGGCTTATCAATAATTTAGGTGATGTAAACGGCATCTCGCCCGGTGATGTCACCAGTTACGACGGTGATACGCCCAGCGAAGCGCGCCAGAGCATTCGTGAGCACCCGCGTTGCATCATCACCAACCCGGACATGTTGCACTACGGCTTACTGCCACATCACCTCAAGTGGGGCGAGTTGTGGCGTAATTTGCGCTATCTGGTGCTGGACGAACTACACAGCTACCGTGGCGTGATGGGCAGCCACGTGGCGAACATTGTGCGGCGGCTCATGCGCGTTGCCCATCACTACGGCGCGAGGCCGCAACTCATTGCGGCAAGTGCAACCATCGGCAACCCGGCACAGCACGCTTACAACATTTCTGGTGAGGTGTTTACGGCAGTTGACCAAGATAGTAGTCCTCGAGCTGCAAGGGAAGTTATCTTTTGGCAACCGCCAGTTATTTCTGCCAAAAATGACCCTGATTTGCGCCGCCGCAGTACCCTAAGTGAGGCTGCTGACCTCGCCAGTTTGTTTGTCAAAGCTAACCTCAAAAGCATCTTTTTTTGTAACGCCCGCAAGTCGGCTGAGTTGTTGCGGCACTATGCCACACGCAGTTTAAGTGAGGCAGAAGCGCCCTTGATTCAAAGTTACCGGGCGGGCTATTTACCAGAGGATAGACGCGCCCTAGAAGACGCTTTTAAGGCAGATGAGATTACTGTGCTTAGTGCAACCAGTGCGCTCGAGCTTGGTGTAGACATCGGCGGGGTAGATGCCGTGGTGATGGTGGGCTATCCGGGCTCACTTACCTCATTCTGGCAACGTGCCGGTCGGGCCGGTCGGGCGAGTACGCGGGCACTCACGCTGATGATTTCAGCAGATAATCCTTTGGACAGTTACTACTTGGGCCACCCAGACGACATCCTTGAAGGTCGTGCTGAACACGCGGTAGCAGATGCGTTCAACAGCGAACTGCAACCCTACCACCTAGCATGTGCTGCTTACGAGCGCCCTTTACACGCAGGTGAATCCCTCGCCCAGAATTTGCCTGAGGCAGGTGCGTACCTGCACAAACGCACTGATAAACACGGTGATGTGTGGTTAACGCGCTTACGCTACCCCCACAGACACGTAAGTGTGCGCGGCACAGGCGGCCAGCGCGTGCGCCTCTACGACGGGTTTGGGACCAGCCTCGGCATAAGTGATTACGATACGGCTTTGCGTGAACTGCACCCGGGGGCGGTGTATTTGCATAGGGGAGAGCATTATCTTGTGCGCAACCTTGATCTTAACCAAGGTGTAGCTGTACTCTTGCCGCATATTGAGGATTACTATACGCAGACGCGCTTTGTGACGGATATTGATATTTTGGAGCCCTTGTTCACTTGGCCCGGTGTCACGGTAGGAAAGATCAACGTTACAACTTCATTTACATCATTTGTACGCAAGCGTTATTACAGTGAAGCCATTTTGGATGAGCGTCCGCTGGATTTGCCGCCGATTAGCTACCCCACCCAAGCGTTGTGGGTGAATATGCGCGGGCTTGCGCCGCAACTTGGTAAGTATGCGCCTTTGTTTGCAGAAGGCATGCATGCGCTCGAGCATACTCTCATCGGCTTACTACCTGCCTTTGTACTCTGTGAGCGCATGGACGTTGGCGGCGTGTCTTACCCAACCTACCCAGCTACAGGTGAGCCAGTTATGTTTATTTACGACGGCTACCCCGGCGGTGTTGGCTACGCTGCGGCTGGTGCAAGTCTA
The DNA here is from genome assembly GCA_039025155.1 of Deinococcota bacterium. Classification (GTDB taxonomy): domain Bacteria; phylum Deinococcota; class Deinococci; order Deinococcales; family Trueperaceae; genus JBCCBI01. The sequence goes on from JBCCOX010000128.1 coordinate 1,885, forward strand.
TTTGAACGCTGGCTTACTGCTGCCAAAGACCTTCTCACAAGCTGCCCCTGCAAACACGGTTGCCCCAGTTGTACGCTCTCGCCAAAGTGTGGCAACGGCAACCAATATCTAGACAAAGATGCCGCCAGAACGCTTGCTGAGGTGCTTTTGAAGCGACTTATACCCGCTGTACATCATGCTTAGTTTCCGTCTGCGGCAGCCATACGTAACGTGAGGTTGGGTTAGCGAAGAATGGTAATTTACGAGCTACGAGCTGCTGTTACAGGTCATTGACAGGTAAGGCTGTACGTCAAGAAAGGGAGATAATCTCAATAACAGCCTGTGTCGTCATCAAGGGTGATGATGTTACGTACCCATTTGATGGTACTGCTTGTATCAACATCACGTGAGACTGCTATCAAGGGAAAAGGGGTGAGGAGATTTCATCAGATATGATCTATGCTCACGTCCCCATGCTCACATCTCCATACTCATATCAATACATATGTCATGACATCGTAATTTTAACTAATATCATTTTCAGTGAAGTGTCATTGCATCAACATTGTTGTATCAACATAAGGTGTAAAATGCTTGCTAGAGTCTAATGAATAATCAAAAGATTTTCGATGTTTAAACTCCACCAATCGGTTTGACTGGTAGTATCTACAAATCCTAATACCAAAAACTCAGGATTACCTAAAAGAGGGTTGTAACGGACTTGCACGGGTACATTCTTGCCCATCATAGCCTCAATTTCGGTGAACATATCTGAAACCGTGCTGTAGCGGGCAAAGACGCTGGGTTCGCGCACAAATTCACCTGTGTCGAGGTAACGTGCGGAGGTGACGATGTCATTGCGAACCAAGACTCGAGCAGGTCGCATCATTTCTTTGGGACAGTTGCAGTACAGCCGGAACGTATAGTCGTAGGCACTAATATTGTGGTCAAGCCAGCGGTTACGTTGTTGAGATAAACGCAAGTTGGTTAGCGAATTTGTATTACATGAGGTCACAAGGCTGAGAAGACATAGAACGAACACAACACGAATCATCTAATTTAATGTACTGAGTTACGCAAGCGCGCCGTGACCGAATTTCAACATCTTGCATACGAATTAGGGGAGATGTGAAGTTTTACGTGCAGTACATGCTAAAAGCTTGTGACAAAGGTTGCTAATTGAGGTTGAAAAGTCGGTCGATGCTGACTAATCAACACCACGCAAAAATGCTGTTTGTCAAAAGCTGTTGTAGCATCGCTGTAATAGCAACTACGCGCCTAGTCGTGTCCATATCGCAAATAAAAAAGCGAGCTGGGCAAAACGCCACAGGCTCGCTCGAGAACAGTAATACTCAAAATGTTAGAGGTCGTAACGTGCGCCGACAGCAAGCCCAAATACAGAGAAGTTGTTATCACCAAAGAATGTGTTAAAGCGCAATTCGCCAAAGACACTTACAGGATCAAAGATGGCATAGGTAGCACCGCCACGGAAGCCAATGCCAAAAAAGGTATCTTCAGCTAAGAAAAGCTGCGGGCCAGCGCCAACATAGAGGTCTAAAGGCAAGTCTTCAATGAAAAAGTTGTAGAGGGCGTTGGCGCTAATTTCAAAGTCAGAACCGTCAAAGTAAAAAGTGCCATCAATGCGAACGTCAACCTCTGGCAGCAAAAGTTCTTTGATGCCAAAGTGACCCGCTAAAGTACCGCTGCTGTTGCCGTCGTTGGTTGCAAAACCGAGCGACACGCCAGCGTAAAAGTTAGACCCGCTGTCGCCTTCGTTAACAACAACAACGCTGTCTTGTGCCCATGCACAAGCAAAGCTAAGAGCCAAAACAAGAAATAGTGCGCGCATAATAGGTATATCCTCCAAGTAAATGTGTTGTGAGTGGTTTAGGGTGATGCATCACGAACATGAGTTCATCTTGCACTTACGTTTGAAACGTTGCTTAAATATATGTTGATGTACCTGTGATGTACATAGATGCAAATGTACGTGATGTCAAGGTGGCTAGAAAAAAGTACACGGGCTCAGTTGAAATTGAGTGAACAAAACATGGATTGCGGTACAGCATAGGTGTGTTCAGCATGCATGGGTTTAGCATGTATGGGTTTAGCATGTATGTGTTCAGCATAAAACCGTCATGCTGGTCAAACTATCACGCTTGTTAGGCCATCATGATGGCAGTACCGCGTGTCATGGTGACATCTCCTTTCACTCGAGCCGTTTTTCATTAACAGTTATAGCATGTCACTAAGGTCTGTGGCTAGCTTAACCGTGCGCTAACTAGCCTGTTTGACAAGCTTGTTAGCAGTTTACCTCAAAGATGAGGTTACGCTGACCTTTGCTGCAAACATTAAGTGAACAATCAACTGGAAACAGTATGGATAGCACTAGACTTACTCAGGTGACAGCTTCATAGATGCCTAGCACTGTAAATACACACTAGAGCGACATCCGTAAACATTGAGCTATAAACTGAGTTGGTTGATTGGTACTCGCGCTGCTCGGTAAGTATGGAGCTAGCTCCATACTTACGGCTAACGCTATAGTAGTTAGCTAAAAGTAAAACCCAACACCTAAAGCTGCCCGCAAACTACCAAAAAAGTCACTCCCAATGTCACTGTTAGCAGGAGCGTCCTCGAGCAAAAAACCATAGCGGAACGCGCCACCAGCCTCAGCAAAAACGCTCAAATTACTGCTCAGGCGAAAGTTGAGGCCGGTAAACCCGGCTGCGCCTAAGCCAAAAAAGTCATACTTACTGTCAGCGTCATCAGTTTGAAAGTAGCTTAACTCAGGTGCGATGCCCACATAGGCAGTGAGATTTTGACTTATAGCAGCAACGTTAAACAGCAAGTCTGCAGCAAGAATCAAGTCAAAATTGTCGTAAAAACTAGCACCGAGTCGCACGCGCAAGTCACCACCTGCCACAGGGTCCTGAAAACCTAGGTGAAGACTGGCGGTGGGAAGCCCAAATGACAGCGCTGCGTAGGTGTTAGATGATGCTGGGGTATTAGAGGACGCCGGCGTTTGAGCGTAGCTTACCTGACTAGCTAAGATGATACTCACAAGACCTACAAGCAGCAGTTTGTAAAGCAGTTTGTAAGCGCGCTTCATGATGTGGTGTGGATAACTAGACGGATGGTGAATTGACGGACATTGACAGATAACGGGGAAGGTAGTCATATGTTGAGTTTAGATAGAGGTGAGTTAACACGCCATAAAAAAAGTGGCTCGAGCTGCTCGAGCCACTGGATCATCTCACAATTGACTAAAAACTGTACACAACACCCACTTTTACTTTAATTGCCAGCGAGGGTTGGTTGATGAGCCCATCATAGTCGTCATAGGCGGTATCACTTGGCTCCACGTCTAGGTCGCCAAAGTCGTCGTCTAAGTTAAGGGTTGAATCAAAATAGATGTCTGCACCAATATCACCAACTAAGCTCAAGTTATCGCTGAGCGGGTAGAATGCAAGTGACCCAAAGCCTAGCCCAAACTGGCTGCTGCTCACGCTGGCAATGCCATCATCAACTTCAAAACTACCGCTAAAAAAGTTGAGTCTGGGGCCTGCGTAAACACTCGCTGTAAACGGTAAGCCGTCCATGCTAAAGACCTCAGACAGATCAAACGTGCCGTCTAAACTCATCGTAAAATTGCGACCACTTTCACTGGTGTCAAAGTTAGCGCTATCTTTGTAGTCGCTAATGCGGTCTAGGCTCGCATCTGGCGCTGCGCCGCTGCCACCGTAAAAAGCATTGTCATCTTCAAAGGCATCGGTAAATGAAAAACCAAAGCCTAGCCGTGCGCCAAACGCTGAGCCGCCGATGTTTTGCGCGTAGGCATTAAATTCTAGTGACAAGCCAAAGTTGTACCCCCCAATGGTCACGCCTGCTGCAAGATCAAGGGGTTGAGCTTGAGCCAGCCCTAAGCTCAGCAAAATAATAGATAAAACAGTAACTTTACGCATGTTGCCTCCTCGAGTAAGTTATGAGACTTGCTTGTACGTCTTAAAACTTACGAAATGACTGTGAAGATGCTGCGTACTGGGCCCTACGCCCATGTGTACGAGGCTATCTTTTGTGATGTTTATAACACGCTCACTAAAACCTCACAAGAGATTGTGAACAGAAGCTGCTCATGTGTGGCATCTGATGCGTCTAAAGAAAACGTTTAGGGTGCGTTGACAGGGCACTCTAACTTGTGTATTATGCGTTTTGCCTTTGGCGGTAATACTTACCCCAAGCGCAACACAATGATGAGACAATCAAGGGTAAGGCAATCAGGTGAGGCCAGATAGCTCAGTTGGTAGAGCATACGACTGAAAATCGTAGTGTCGGCGGTTCAATCCCGCCTCTGGCCACCATTCTCATTCAAATATCCAATTGACAGTAAACTTACAACATAACTTTGATCTACGTCGACAATCTATACGTTGCAAAATTAAAAGCTTATAGCATTGCGACGTTTATTTTGTAAAATACACCCGAATCTGTGATAACAAATTTCAAGTTGATATATTAAATATCACTACGTTGTTTATGCCAATGTAGCTCAGAGGTAGAGCAATCGATTCGTAATCGATAGGTCGTCGGTTCAAATCCGACCATTGGCTCCATATTTTGGCTCAGGTAGCTTAAAAGCAATAAAACAACGCCGCAGGCTGAATCTATCTGCGGCGTTGAATTTGTGATTAACCGTGTCGTATCTAAGCGCTGTCATCATCCGTTTTGGAAAACGAAAATGATGCATTGTTAACAAATTTAGCAACCACACCAGCGATAAGAACGATATAAAATCCGAACGGTACAATAAACGCGATCAGTAAAAGAATTAAAAAGTTGAGTGGCAAGGTGAGTTGGGGCTTACCAGCACTATCTTTGATGCTTAAGCTGCGACCACCGCCTGTGTTCCATGCTTTGCCAAGTGCCTCTGAAATTTTAGCAAGGCCGTGTGGATCTGACACCGACTCAGACGGGGTTACCTCTTGAGAATCACCAACAGGAACATCGTTGGGGGCTGGCTCGCTGGATTGTTGATCTGACATAGGATCTCCTTAAGTGATGTAATGCTTCTAGCCTACACTATATGCTCGAGCAACGCTAAACCTGTGCTAAGCAGCTCAGTCGTAGTGTAAGTGCTTTGATGGTAGAGACTGAGCAGAGAAACAGGGCTCGAGATAGACAACTCGAACCCTGCTAACTAAGTCTGCAAATAGATTATTATAATATACTAAATGATGCTTGCTTAGTCCCCTGCTGGTGCAGGAACAGCTTGACCAACTTTATCATTGCGTGTTTTAGCAACGGCGATTGCAAAGATGAGCAGACCAAAGCCAGGCTTAGCAAGAACATCTGCGATGGTGTAACCAAGCTGCACGCCCATAACTGCCTCAGGTCCATTAAGCCCAAAGAAAGGTAGCATGTAAGCGATTGGGTAAACGCCCCATGTGCCCAAGAGTAGAAGGCGTAAATTGCGTACAAGGATGCGTACTTCGTCGGTTTGGCGCTTGATAACCTCACCCAGTTCACCCCAGAGCACCCAGAGGATGTAGACAAAAGGAATGGTGCTTGCAAAACCCCAGCCGAAGCGCACGCCGAAGCTAGCACTAATCTCACCTGGGTAACCCAAACCAATCATGAGTGCTGCAGCAATAACCAAACGAGCTGTTAGTGATTTAGCTTGCTCTTTAGGTAGATTGAGTACCGATATAGCCTCAACCAACAACAGTGGAACTGTGAGTAACCAATCAACATAGCGGTATGCGTCTTGGAAGTTTTCACCAGTTGGCTCGTACACAGCGCCATTGAGCACATAAGCGTGACTCCAACTGCTGAAAATTCTAAAATAGTGGTACGCAGCAATAATAACTACGAGTGCAGAAACGATAAGCGCTGGACGGTACTTCTCACTAACTTGTGTCCGAGCCATCAAGAAAAAGATGGCAGAAGCACCCATACAGGCAATTGCAAATGAAAATCCTTGGTAGACAAGATCAAATTGCCCTTGTGTTAAAACGGGTAAGTCCATAGTCACTCAACCTCCGAGAATTTTGAGAGAAACGCACGTCGGTACAATCAAGAATGCGTTGCTCGAGGATTCAAAAGTGCCATGCTTAAGCATGTCTCAGTGTGGTTTGTGTAACCGTTACCATCATGCGCTTGTGATGGATTCAATAAAAAGGCGTCGTACTACAGTTGTGGGTACTGGGGTACGGAATTCAAGCTAACATTTACCTGAAACTGATGAGCGAACGTACAGCCCAAAAGACCTGTAATTGTGTGTAGGTTTGAAAAAGTGTGGGTTTTCCTGAGTTGAGAAACACAGCAGTTTGTCTTGATGAAGGTATTTTAATGAAAAACATGTAGACTGTAAAATTTGAGTAAGACAGCTGTGTGAGGATACATTCACAACAATGTTCGAAGTATGTTTGTATAGGCTTTGGGTACGTTTGTAACAAGGATTTATGAGCACAACTTCATAAAGTGATTTGTAGATATGCTCTTGTGTAAGCCACCGCAAAAAGAATAATGAATCTGCACCGCTATGATGGGAATATGCTTTGGATAGAACTCGCTGTTATTGATGCCATCCTGATTTTGGTAGCATTTCTCTGCTATACAGTGTTGAGTAACCGCAGTCCAAAAATGGGTGCTGGAATAGGTACATTGATGCTGGGTATCGCTGCGATTACAACATTTCCTTTTGTTCCTTGGGTTGGTGCCGCTGTTATTTTGATAGCGCTATGGATACTGAGTCTGCGCTCGCCACAAACCTAGCTTGTAAGTTGACTAGCATGTAGCCAGCAACGCTCTAAGCGCTGACACAAAAGATTTGATAGAGAAACAGATCACATTCAAATTAAAAGAGCTGAAGGCAACTACCTCACCAAAATTGTAGAGACTTTGTATAAAGTGTGTCGAAGGCTACGTTGATGAAAGATACACCCTGTTAATGTACTGATGGATTCAGAAGTTCATGCTTTACTTGTTTCGGTCTAGTCTCAACCTATGTGATGTGTAGAGGTTATTTATGCCTTTCACAGTTACAGGGAAGGATGTTGACACATGAAGTCTCCTTGGTTGCTAGGCCTTGTCCTATTAGCAACACTTTTGCTGAGCGCATGCGATACTGAAGATGCGATTCAGTCATTATCTGAAGACAGACAAACGTTGCAAGAGACGGTAGCCAACCTTGAAACAGAGGTGGCGCTGTTACAAGAAGAAAATGCGTCTCTACGCAGCACACTTGCAAGTATTGGTGAGCTTTCTGCAGACTTTGCGGAGGTTCAAGAGGAAGCTGCTGAAGTTCTCGAGGAAGTACCTGAAGGTGCTAGTGAAGAACTGGTAGCAGATGATACAGGTGCAGTTGAGGCTAGCACTGAAATCTCATCTTTACTAGACACAATTAGTGATCTGCAAACACGTGTTGAAGATATTGCAACGCAGCAGACAAGTCAATAAATCTTTCGCTCTATAATCTGCGTAAGTTTAATTCGCAGAAATATTCAAGGGGGCTTGCACCGACGCTTTGTGATGGTGCAAGCCTTTTTTATAGCCTCGAGGGCAAGTCGCAGGACATCATTTAGAAGCTAGTTGATGGGCGCAACAAGCTCTCAATCTCAGTTTCATGAGTAATGTCGTGACAAAGATCCATCTATAACATTATATGTAATACCAAATCCGGTTGATTCCTTTGGGAATCAACCCCTGCCAGAGCAGGTAAGATACATTACGAAATCCGCGCTGGACGAGATGATGCCTTTAGGCATTATTCGGTATATAAGCGAGGGGTGAGCACATAAGAATGCAGGCTAATGAATAGAGGATGAGCCTCAGCTAATCTTGAAGGTGTGAAAAACGAGACTAACGAG